>JAFGTQ010000006.1 GCA_016934015.1 Acholeplasmataceae bacterium
CAAGACATTTATGGCGCTGGTCCTGATCGATTGAAAATTGATAAGCTTGGGCTTTTTTCGCTTCAAGATGTCTTCATCAAATTATCTCAAGAAGTAAAACTGTCAGAAATTAGAGAAAGTAAAATGAAGGGGTTTGCGACAGTCGCGAAAATTCATAAAGAATCTTTGATTGATCAAGTTTTGCTTCATCGTATGAAAAAAGAAGTTTTTAATCTCAATGAAACCAAAGATCCTCATCGTGCTGTTTTAGCAAGTGCCTCTATTCCATTAATTTTTGGTTCAACTAAAATTGGTGATGATTCTTATGTCGATGGTGGTGCAGTTGATAATTATCCCATCCAGCCATTAATTGACGCTGGATGTAATATCATTTTTGTCGTCCCACTAGATCATTTATTTAGTTCTAAAAAATTTGCTGATCAAAATATTCTATTAATCAATTTAGAGACACATTTATTGTTTAAAACAATCTCAGCAGATATTCTCGATTTTAATCCCGAAATGGTTAAAGATAATGCCGAGTATGGATATAAAATGGGGATGGCGATGGTTGATAAACTTCAATCACTCGGTTTTATGGACGATCAATATCATCTTATGAAACCTGAGGGTTATCGTCTGATTCAATTTACGAAAATAGAAGAAACAAATCTTAATTTAATGGAGGTCAATGATGGATCTTGATATTACGAAAATTATTCAACTCACCAGAAACCCCGTACTCGATTGGGTGTTTTATATTTTGACTCAGCTTGGAGATCAATATACATTTATAGTGATTGCAGTGATATTATACTGGGTCTATGATAAAAAATATGCACATCGGTTTGCATTTACTTTTATGTTATCAGCATTAGTCAATACCGGCATCAAAGAAATATTTAAACGACCAAGACCATATATTGCACATCCGGATGAAGTTTCGGTTGAACCCCATTGGGAAACTGATGGATATTCATTCCCAAGTGGACATGCACAAGCTTCAGGGGTTTTAGGGTATACAGCTTACGATCTTTCAAAAAAAATGAAAAAACCATTCATATGGAAGATTGGATTAGCACTCATGAGTCTTGTCCCATTATCGCGTATTTACTTAGGACAACATTATTTATCCGATGTCGTGGTAGGCGTATTATTTAGCTTCTTTATTGCACACTATACCTTCAAATTGATTGATCTGATGAAAGATAAAGAAGAAATTTATACACTAATCATTGTTCCATTTTTCATGATTGGATTAATTTTTGTTCAAAATCATACATTCTTTATTTCTGCTGGCGCATTTATTGGGTTTGCGATTGGATATTTCTTAGAAAAACGATATGTGAAATATGATGTTTCTAATAAAGCAAGCATCCAGATTATAAAGGTTATTTGTGGGTTAATCGGAGCGATTTTGATTAAAGAAGGATTGAAATTTGTATTTGCTGACACGTTATGGTTTGATTTTTTACGATACTTTTTGATAGGAGTATGGGTTGCTTATGGGGCACCCTTGGTGTTTAAATATGTTTTCAGACGTCATTAAAAAAACATTTGATGAGCTCACTTTAGAAGAGCTATATCAAATATTAGATTTAAGAAATATTGTTTTTATCATGGAACAGAAAATTAATTACATTGATACAGATTATAAAGATCAGTATTGTATTCACTATATGATTAAAGATAAAGATCAACTCATTGCGTATTTAAGAGTTGTTCCTAAAGGTAAAAAGTTTCCAGAATATGCGTTATCAAGAGTTGTATCACACCCACAGTATCGTGGATTAAAATTGGGTGAAAAACTTGTTAAAATTGCCATGGAAGATTATAAAGGTGAACCCTTTAGAATCTCAGGACAAGCGTATTTAAAATCTTTTTATGAACGCTTAGGTTTTGAAGTTGTCAAAGGCCCATATATTGAAGAAGATATATTGCACTATGAGATGCTCGCCATGAATTTGGAATAGAGATATTTCTTTACATTATTTCATGAATTATGATACAATATTATCGCAATGAACAAAACGAGTAATGAGACATTGGTTGATTAGAGACTTCGTGGTTGGTGAAAACGAAGAATCAAACTCATGAACGCTATTTGGGAGCAGAAGGTAAGTCGGCCTTAACGATATTTGAGGGCTAGAAATATTCTAGAACTAAGGTGGTACCGCGTAATTTTACGTCCTTAGCATTTAAGGACGTTTTATTTTTTATTTAGGAGGCAAATCAATGCGTTTTATGACAGCTAAAGAAATTAGAGAAACTTGGTTAAACTTTTTTGAGAGTAAAGGCCACCGTGTGGAATCATCTGCTTCACTCGTTCCACAAAATGATCCAACACTTTTATGGATTAATGCCGGTGTGGCACCATTAAAAAAATATTTTGATGGCACTGAAAAACCAATCAATCCAAGATTAACCAATGTCCAAAAATGTATTCGCACGAATGATATTGAACACGTGGGTAAAACAGCAAGACACCATACATTTTTTGAGATGCTTGGTAATTTTTCGATTGGTAATTATTTTAAAGAAGAAGCCATCCAATGGGGTTACGAATTATTAACAGATCCTAAATGGTTTGGTTTTCCCATTGAAAAACTCTATATGACGTATTATCCAGATGACACAGAGGCACGTGACGCATGGATTAAATTAGGTATAAATCCTTCTCATTTAATTCCAAGAGAAGATAATTTTTGGGAAATTGGACCTGGTCCATGCGGCCCAGATACGGAAATCTATTTTGATCGCGGTGAATCATATGACTCACGTGGTGTTGAACTCATTCATGATGATATTGAAAATGAACGATATATTGAGATTTGGAATATCGTCTTTTCACAATTTAATTCAAAACCCGGATTGACTAGAGAACAATATCCAGAACTTCCATCAAAAAATATTGATACTGGAGCTGGTTTAGAAAGATTTGCTTGTGTGATTCAAAAAACAAAAACGAACTTTGAAACAGATCTTTTCTTACCAACCATTCAACATACTGAAAAGTTGTCAGGAATTATTTATGATGGCCAAATGGCTTTTAAAGTGATTGCGGATCATATTAAGGCTTTAACATTCGCGATATCTGATGGTGCAATGCTTTCAAATGAAGGTCGCGGATATGTCTTAAGAAGATTATTACGCCGTGCTGTGAAATATGGTAGAAAACTTGGACTTTTAGAGCCTTTCTTATATTTACTAGTCGATGATGTCATTGATGTTATGGGCGTTTTCTATCAAAATTTATACGAAACAAGAGACATTGTGAAAAAACTGATTTTAAAAGAAGAAGAAAAGTTTTTAGAAACGATTAATGAAGGTGAACGCCATTTAATGGAAGCTATTGAAAAAGAAGGCACATTCATTTCTGGCGAAACAGCATTTAAACTTTATGATACCTATGGTTTCCCCATTGAACTGACGATTGAATATGCAGAAGAACAGGGATCAAAAGTAGATCTTGATGCTTTCTATAAAGCTTTAGAAGCTCAAAAAAATCGGTCAAGAAATGCGAGAACATCCCATGGATCGATGAAAGCTCAAGATGAACAATTTTTAAACTTTACAGAACCTTCAAAATTTATTGGCTATGATACTTTACAAGCTGAAGCGAAAGTCATTAAAGTTTTTGATCACGGCATTGTTTTAGATCAAACACCCTTTTATGCAACCTCTGGTGGGCAAGTCCATGATGGTGGAACTATTAATGGATTAGAAGTTTTAGATGTCATCAAATTGCCAAATGGACAACATCTTCATATCGTTGAAGCTGATTTTGAAGAAGGCGATGAAGCTTTAGCAATTGTGGATCCGAAAAAACGTTTAAGAACTATTAGAAACCACAGTGCAGCACATTTGTTTCATCAAGCTATTAAAGATATTTTTGGAAAACATGCGAACCAACAAGGCTCGCAAGTCTCTGAAAAAAGCTGGCGATTTGATTTTAACCATTTTGAAAATGAATCAGATGATAGAATCTTAGAAGTTGAAAAACTCGTTAAAAAATACATTTTAGAAACACCACTTGATGTCATTATTCATCAAATGCCGATTGAAGAAGCACGTAAAATTGGTGCTATGGCGCTATTCGGTGAAAAATATGGCGATATTGTTCGTGTTGTAGACATGGGATGGAGTAAGGAACTTTGTGGGGGGACACACGTTAAAAACACGAAAGAAATCATTGATTTCGCGATTGGATCTTATGAATCCATAGGATCTGGCACATATCGTATGGAAGGTGTCACTGGCTCGCATGTTAAAAAAGAAATGATGATTTTTTTAGAACCATTAGTTCACGAAATTGATGTATTGACAGATAAATTATCAAGACTAGATACATCCATAAAAGCACCTAAAAAACCTGAAATTTTCGGAAGTTATTTAGATGTTGTTAATTATCGTCAATATATTCTCGAATTAAAAGAGTTTATTAAGTCTACTGAAAAAGAATTACAACGTGATAAAGAACAAGGAATTTTATCTCATGTCGATACGTTTATTTCTGACTTTGATTCAAAGAAACAAGTCATTAAAACACATGACTTAGATGCGAAGGTTTTAAAACAACTGATTGATGCGATATATGATAGAATAAAAGCAGAAACCATTCTATTAGTCAATGTGACGAATGAGAAGGCATCTTTCTTATGTAAGAGTGCTCATGATGATGCGTATCGTATCATTAAAACTGCTGCAGAATTATCCAAAGGTTCAGGTGGCGGAAAGCCTCAGTTTGCCCAAGGTGGTACTCAAGAGTTATCACTTGTGGATAAGATGATTGAAACAATGAAAGAAGAATTATGACATATTTAGGACTAGATTTAGGAAGTAAAACCATTGGTGTAGCAATTAGTGAATCCGGGATTATCGCCCATACATTAACAACACTAAGATTTAGGGAAGATGATTATGAGGAAGCACTGAAACTTACAGTTAATCTTGTGAATGAACACCAAGCAAAAATCGTTGTTTTAGGTTTACCAAAACACATGAATAACGATATTGGCATTCGAGGGAAGATTAGTGAATCATTTCGAGAAGAATTGATGAAAAAAGGTATTGATTGTATATTGTGGGATGAAAGATTATCAACAAAAACCGCGTTACAAACAATGGCAAAAGGATCAGAAAAAAGAGGTAAGCAGAAAGCGAAAAAAGATGAACTCGCTGCTGTATTAATACTACAAAATTATTTAGATTATAAAGGAGCAAACCATGTTACAAGATAACCAAATGATCGTAACAGATCAAGACGGCAATGAATCCGTCTGCGAAATTTTATTTACACATGAACACGAAGGAAAAAATTATGTGGTGTTTGAATTTGTCGACACACATGAAGTAAGTGCAGCAAGATATATTCCAGGTGAAACTGATGACGAAGGTTCATTCGAAGATATCGAAACCGATGAAGAATGGGATATGCTCGATAAAGTACTTCAATCTTATTATGATGATAATGAAATAGATTTAGATGAAGAAGAGGAAGAAACTGAAGCTTAATGTTTAGTGAACTCAAAAAATATGCGAAAGACCATCATATCCCCATTATTTATGATGATGGGCTTTTGTTTTTAAAAAACTTAATTGAAATAAACAACGTCAAAGATGTTTTAGAAATCGGAACAGCCATCGGATATAGCGCTTTACAGATGGCTTCTTTTGGTTGTCAAGTCGATACATTTGAACGTAATGAGACACTCGCAGATATTGCAAAAGATAATGTTAAAAAATTCGGGTATGAAAGTCAAATTCAAGTGATTTTACATGATGCTTTAGTCCCCTATGAAAACTTAAAAATCTATGATTTGATTTTTATTGATGCCGCGAAAGCCCAGTATCAAAAGTTTTTTGAGATCTATCAAGTTTTTTTAAAACCAAATGGTATGATTGTGTGTGACAATTTGTCATTTCATGATTTAAAAAAAGAAGACGTTAATCGTCACACAAAACAATTATTAGGAAAAATTGAACGTTTTAAGCAATTTTTAATTAATCATCCGGATTTTCAAACACAATTCGATGCTGTCGGCGATGGCATGAGTGTTTCGAAAAGGAGAACAACATGAAAACACTAATTACTTTAAATCATATGCAAGATATGGATGCTTTAAGTCCTTATGTTGATGGGTTTATTTTTGGTCCTTCTCAATTTGGTGCAAGACTTGCGTGTCAATTAAGTAATGATCAAATGAAAAGTATGATTGAAAAAGCATTTAAGTTAAAAAGAGAAGTTTTCATTCAAACTAACCAACTCATGATGGATCAGCAACTTCAAGGCTTTAAATCATTTGTCTTAACGTTACCAACAGATAAAATCACAGGATTTATCGTAAGTGATTTAGGTGTATTCCAAGTCTTAAAGAAATTGAATCTAGGTCATAAAGTCGTTTATCATCCAGAGACTTTACTAACAAATTACTATGATCTCAACATGCTAGCCAATGAGCATATATTTGGTGCTTATGCAGCAAAAGAGATTACTTTTGAAGATTTAAAAATATTATCAGAACATAAACAAACGAAGCTTTTTATGATTGGTCATGGTCATTTAAATATGTTTTATTCGAAACGTAAACTCGCAACGAATTTTAAGACTCAATATGAAATTAAAGATCAACTTCATTTAAATTACGATTTAAAAATTATTGAAGAGAATCGAAAAGATGAAGCATTCCCAATATTAGAAGATGATGCAGGGACTCATGTTTTTCGTAGTCATGTGATGCATGTTTTAAATCATCTTGATGAGTTATCATCCATGATTGATTATCTTGTCATTGATACAATTTTTAAAGATTCAG
>JAFGTQ010000055.1 GCA_016934015.1 Acholeplasmataceae bacterium
ACTTACTTAAAGAGGCACGCATGTTCGAAGATTTAATGATAGAACATGATTTAATATCGATTGCTGCTCCTTTATGGATGGGATTTGCACCCATTTACGGAAACCCATCAGTATGTATCCCTGAAGGAATCTTTAATGGTATACCAAAAGCCATGGTGTTTGTGGGTAGAAAGTTTGATGATCATCGATTACTTAAACTTACACACATCTATCAAATGAATAATGAAAAAAGCTCTTCAGTAAGCTGAAGAGCTTTATTTTGAATTATAAGTTATTGAGATTTATGTTTCAGAATAAATGATGAGATCAATGCTCCAAAGAATGCACCTAGGGAAACAAATGACATTATGAGATAACCAAGTCTACCCCAATCTTGAGATAATAAGCCTAGGACTGCAAATGTGATGGTGACAATGATTAAGATAATAGGAACTGTGAAAAGAAACTTTTTACTCTTTTTGATTAGAAGCCAAGTGATTAAATAAGAAATTAAACTTGCAACAATAATTAATGCTGAAAGTGGTAATATCGTCTGTAGTGCAGTATTAATCATCATACATTTCCTCCGTGAATTAATGTATTTGTGTAACCATAATTATGGATAGTATAATAGGTTTCTATTTATAAAGCACTCAATTTGATTTATAAAATAAAAAGGACAAGATTCTAAAAGAGTTTTGTCCTTTATCGTAGCTATTTTATTTATTAAGATTATACCAAGCAGAAATCTCTTTTGCAGGCATGGGTTTTGCATAATAATAGCCTTGTGCATAGTCACAACCTTTAGTAGCTATTAAATCAGCAATTTCTTTTGTCTCAACACCTTCGACAACAACTTTATAACCTAAATCTTTTGACAATTGAATGGTTGAATCAACGATTGTTAGCATAGATGGGTCATTCATAATATTTTGAATGAAAAATCGATCGATTTTAATGAAATGTATTGGGAATTGAGTAAGATATGCTAAAGACGAATATCCAGAGCCAAAATCGTCTAAAGAAATTTTTATACCTTGATCAACAAAACTTTGTAAAACTTTCCGACTTTCATTTGGATTAATCATTAAGGTTGACTCGGTAAGTTCAAATTCAATCAAATGAGTTGGCACTTTAGATTCGGTGATAATATTCATTGAGCGTTCATAAAATTTTGGATCATAAAGATTTTTTGCAGATATATTGATTGATATTGGGAGATTAAAGCTTTGTTCCATCATATCTTTACATTTTATGAGCGCATTTTTTAAAACCCAGTCAGTGAACACATGGATTAATTTTGTTTCTTCAATAAGTGGAACAAAAACATCAGGAGGGATGCTACCTCTTGTTGGATGAATCCATCGCGTGAGTGCTTCAAATCCAAAAGGTTTTTGAGTATGTAGATCAATTTTTGGCTGAAATACTAAAAAAGTTTCTTTGCTTGAAAGTGCTTCATTGAATGAAGCAAGTAAGTCATATTCAGATCGACGTCTATATTTTTCTTTATCGCCAATGACATAAAGCAAATTATTGATTTGAGCATATCGAGCTGAAACATCGGAATCTTCAAAAACTGACATATTCTTACATTCACCAAACGAATGACAAGTCGATGCGCCAATAGAAAAATCGACATAAAGTGGAATTCCTTTGATTTGTTTGGTGTCTGATATAATCGTAATTACTCTTTTTACATCAGTTTCTAATTCTTTAAGTGGTGACATTATCCAAAGTTTATTACTATCTGATTGGATGATATATGATTTATCTGGTAATCCACTCTTCAAATCAACATAAATTTGGTGAACCAAGTTGTGGTATATTGTAACACCAAGAATATCAATGATACTATGATGATTATTAATTAATACTGTAATAATTGAATAAGTTGAAAAGTCGAGAGATTCGTATACTTTTTTTAAATAATTTGTATTTGGAACAAACGTTTCTTGATTCATTGACATTAAATTTTCTATGTGTAATGCATCTTTTCTTAAACGCTTTGAAGCATAACCAATAATGAATCCTACAATAATAAATATCAACATACGATAAAGCCAATTTATCGGATCTTGTATTTCATTTGTAATCGTATCAATCGGCATAAGTGGTCCAAGAAGAATTGCCGCAATAAAAGCAATGCCCATACCAATATATGGTCCATAGAAAATACCAGCCAAGATAATTGGAATATACATTGTATGTGAATAAACAAATTTAATACCACCCGTTGAATAAACTAAAAAATAGATTAGTGGCAACAAAATAATAATAAGAAAAAAGATATAAGGGTTCTTCTTGATAGCAATCCAATCATCGATAATAAACTTAAGATTTTTACGATCTTTATTAGTTTTCATGAAGATACCTCAAATTGAACATTTTTAGGTTTATTGATAAATTCAGTTTACATCAAAAAATGATTAATGCATTATAATTATTTCAATAATTTATCAATCATAAAATTTTAAATCATATCATTCATTTATTTTCGCTAAATTACTGGGGAAGACTTACAAAGAATGAATATATGATTGAAAGTGGTTTTTCATTAATTGTGATATTATCAAAATGGAGATGGTATAAATGATTTTTTTAAAAGAACTCGATCGTAAAAATCTATTTGAAGTGATTAAGATGCATGACACATTGACAGAATATCAGAAGAAATGTGTTGCACCTAATGTTGTATCGATAGCTCAAGCCTATGTGAATCCACAAGCATGGCCACGTGTTATTTATCATGATGATGAAATCATCGGATTTGTAATGATTTCTACTCATGATGACGATATACCGAAAGAAGATCAACCTTCTTATTATTTGTGGCGATTCATGATCAAAAAAGATGCACAAAATCTTGGTTATGGCAAACAAGTCTTAGATATGATTATTCAAAAAGCAAAAGATGAACATCAAAAGTTTTTATATACTTCCTGCGAAATGGAAGGTCCCATGCCATATCAATTCTATATTTCATATGGATTTATCGATACGGGGATTAATGATGGGGAGCAAATTTTAAAGCTAAATCTAAATTAATCAAAGATTATTTCGAAGCGGGTGTATAACTACATCCTTTTTTTGTGACTTGATTTTCCAATTTCTCTTTATTAAGCATTTAATTGTATAATAGATTTAAACAATAACGGGAGACTATCATGTATCTTACATCAAAAAAAGAAAGATTTTCGTATGGTGGATGGTTTATTGGCCAAAATATAATTTACATGCTTGTGACATCTTATTTAGCAATTTTTTTAACAGATGAAGTCGGTATTGTAGAAGGTGTCGTAGCTACTTTATTTCTAGTTGCACGCATATGGGATGCAGTCAATGATCCTATGTTTGGTGGTATAGTGGATAAAGTTAATCCTAAAAAGGGTAAGTTTAAACCATGGGTAGACGCAGTTACTCTATTTATTCCACTCATAACAATTGCTTTATTTTGGAAATTTGACACCTCTGGATCATTCAATATTGTATATGCTTATATCGCTTATATTGTTTGGGGTATGTTATATACAATTAGCGATGTTCCAATCTTCGCTTTAGCTACAACTATGACTGATATTCCTGATGAACGTGTCAAAATCATGTCCATTGGGAGATTAGCTGCAGCAATTGCATCAATTTCAGTGGGATTAGTAGCACCGCAATTTATTGCAAATCTTGGATATCAAACCACAGTCATTATTTTAATGTCCTTCGCTTTAATCTTCATGTTACCTTTACGTTTCTTTGTAAAAGAACGCATCTTATATAAAAGAAGTAGTATGGTGACATTAAAATCGATGTTTCATGCGATATTTTCAAATAAATACTTACTCATTTTTTATGCAGGATACTTAGCGATTACTGCAACCTTAACATCAATGACAATTGCACCATATTTTGCAAAATGGAATTTAGGTGATATTGCAACACAAACTACCATTATGGCAACTATGGCATTACCGATGCTTTTAATTCCAATTTTGACACCATGGCTTGTCAAAACATTTGGTAAGAGAAAACTATTAATTTACGGTCTTGGATCGTCAATTATTCTATCAATTATCCAATATTTTCTTGGATACAACAACTTTATTTTATTCTTAGTTATTAATGGACTTAAAAGCATTGGATTGTTTATGCCCATGCTCATGATGGGAATTTTCAGTGCAGATTGTGTTGAATATGGTGCATATACGACAAGCGAACGAAACGAAGGTGTCATTTTCAGTGTGCAAACATTTTCAACAAAACTTGGTGGTGCAATAGCTAGTGCTTTGTCATTGCTTGTTATCAGAGCATATGGATATTCGGGAATTGCTTTGAGTCAAACAGATGAAGCACTTAAAGGAATATGGGTTACGATAAGTTTGATTCCTACCATTGGTTTAATCATAGCATTTATTATTTTTGGATTATTTTACAAACTTTCTGAACAAGATGTCGAGTGCATGGTGAATGAGATGAAAGAAAAACAATTAATTATAGAACAAGAAATGTAGGTGAAATGATGGAAGATTTAAAATTTATCATGCAACAATTAACTCTTGATGAAAAACTATCATTAATTTCAGGGAAAGATTTTTGGCATCTTTTAGGGCTTGAACAGCATGGATTAAAATCAATCATGATGACAGATGGTCCACACGGTCTTAGAAAACAACTAATTAAAGGTGAACATATCGGTTTATCTCAAAGTGTAAAAGCAACATGTTATCCAACGGCTAGTTTACTTGCAAGTACATGGGATGAAGATTTAATTGAAGAAGTAGGAATTCATCTCGGAGTAGAATGTTTGAGTGAAAATGTTTCAGTATTATTAGGACCAGGAGTTAATATCAAAAGAAGTCCATTATGCGGTAGAAATTTTGAGTATTTTAGTGAAGATCCACTACTATCTGGAAAAATGGCAGCTGCTTGGATAAAAGGGATTCAAAGTCAAAGTGTTGGAGCTTCATTGAAACACTTTCTTTTAAATAATCAAGAATCACATCGAATGGTGGTTGATGCGATTGTCGACGAAAGAAGCATCAGAGAAATTTATTTAAAATCATTTGAAATTGCCATTAAAGAGGCTAATCCATGGACAGTGATGTGTTCTTATAATAAGGTGAACGGGACATATTTAAGTGAAAACAAAAGGTTTTTAACGGATATTTTAAAACGTGAATGGAATTATGATGGTCTTACAATGACAGATTGGGGTGCATGTAATGATCGAATCATGGGCATTAAAGCCGGACTAGATTTGGAGATGCCTGGAAGTCGTGGTATTCATCATCTTGAAATTAAGAAAGCTTTAAAAAATGGTTTATTAAGTATGGAAGAACTTGATCTTGCTGTGATGAACGTTTTAAAACTTATAAAAAAAGGTAATGAAACTTTAAAATTAGAAACCAAACCATATGATCAAGAAAAACACCACCAATTTGCAAGAAAAGTAGCATCCGAAGGCATAGTATTACTTAAAAATGAACAAAATATTTTACCATTACAAGATAATCAAAAAATCGCTCTAATTGGTGCATTTGCAAAACATCCAAGATATCAAGGAAATGGAAGTAGTTTAATTCAACCAACAAAATTATCATCTCTTTATGATGCATTAGAAAAAAGATTAGGTGACTATTTATCTTATGCAGAGGGGTACTCTTTAGATCATGATGTTATGCATCAAGAACTTATCGATGAAGCTCTAAAAATATCAAAAAATGCCGATGTCATTGTTATCATGGCAGGGCTCACTGAAAGCTTTGAATCTGAGGGTTTTGATCGTAAACATCTTAATATCCCTAAAAACCAAGAATCGCTTATTGATGCGATTTCTAGCATATATAAGAACGTTATCGTTGTTTTATCGAATGGCGCACCTATTCTAATGCCTTGGAAAGACCAAGTCCATGGAATTGTTGAAGGGTATTTAGGTGGACAAGCATCCGGATTAGCACTTATGGATATATTGATGGGTGACATTAATCCCTCTGGAAAACTTGCAGAAACCTTTCCAAATTCCCTTGAAGAAATTCCTTCTTCAGCTAATTTTCCAGGAGAAACTCGTCAAGTGATTTATCAAGAGGGATTGTATATTGGATATCGTGCTTTTGATTCAATGAATTTAAATCCTTTATTCCCATTTGGTCACGGACTTTCTTATACGTCCTTTGTTTATTCGAATTTATCAATTCAACAAAATCAAGACATCTTAGAACTTAAATTTATGTTACAAAATTCAGGAAATAAATGTGGTAAAGAAATCATTCAAGTTTATGTATCAAAGGAAAATAGTGTAATTTATCGACCACTTCAAGAACTTAAAACATTTAAAAAGATTGAACTTCAACCTCAAGAAATAAAAGAAGTGACACTGAATATTCCACTTCAAAATTTAGCTATTTATCAAGATGGATTCAAGATTGAATCTGGAATCTATCTGTTTAGAGTTGGTTCTTCATCACGTGATATACGATTAGAACAAACGTATGTCATTGAGACCCAAGATGTAATTAAAGAAGATAACGCGTTACCATATCATAACATTTCTCAAAATTTCAAACCTACAAGAGACGATTATGAATTGATATTTGGTTCAGAAATCCCACCAGTTCAAAATGTGAAACCCTATCATTTAAATTCTACGATAGGTGAAATTAAACATACGATGATTGGTAAAATGCTCTACAAAATGATACGAAAAGAATATGGAAGTATTGCCGGAAATCAACCAACCCAAGCCATGATTGAGATGCTTGAAGCTTCGGTTAATGAAATGCCATTGAGGTCATTGGTTTTGTTTAGTGATGGGAAGTTATCAAAAAGACGAACTCTTGGGATGATTGATTTCATGAATCATCGGTTTTTAAAAGGCGTATTAAAACTCATTAAAGGTTAATGTATTTTAAAGGTAAAAAAATAATTGAAGTAGTATGATTAAGTGAGATGGGGGTGATGACATGTTTAACAAATTATTAATTAAAAAAAATTGGTATGAATACGCATCATTTGACATTGCAATACTTTTTTATGTTTTTCAATTCTATTTTTATGTTCAACTCTTTGGCCATCCCATGTATCAATCATTATCATTCTTTTTTGTACTGTATTTTCTATTAACGTCTATTCTATTGTTTTTTACAAAAAACTATAAAGAAAATAACCCTGTATCAAAGCTATATGTTGATTTATATTTTGTGATCAGTTTGCCGATGCTATTAATATCCCGAGTTATTTATTCGACACTAAATTCTATACAATGGCAAGCTCTTTTTATCCCAATATTTCTGATTATATTAATCCTATATCGCTTATGGATTCATCAAAAGGTTCAAAAATTAAAAAAACATATCATCATATTTAAAATACTCTCAATCATGTTGAATATCGCTTCATTACTCGGCTTATTTGTTCATATGATGTTTTATCAAGGGTAGATGTAAATTGATCTGGAGGATAAATCATGTGTGGAAGATTTACATTAGTTGTTACTTATGAAGAGTTACTAGAAATACTCGATAAAAACTATGATATCAAGTCTTTTAGTGGCAAACTGGAATTACCAAGATATAATATTGCTCCAACTCAAGATATCATCTCAATCATTCATGATGGCACTCAATATCGAGCGGGCTATTTAAAATGGAGACTTGTTCCTTCTTTTGCAAAAGATGAAAAAATTGGTGTAAAAATGATCAATGCGAAAGCAGAAACACTACTCGAAAAGCCCTCATTTTCAAAACTTATTGAATCGAAAAGATGTGTCATACTTGCAGATAGTTTCTATGAATGGAAGAAAGAAGAAAATCAAAAAATACCCTATCGAATTTCTATAAAAAACCAAAAGGTATTTCCAATGGCAGGGTTAAGAAGTGTATATCAAAAACCTGATGGTTCAATACTTCATACCGTAACAATCATCACAACACAAGCCAATCCATTCATGCAAGAAATTCATGAACGTATGCCTGTGATTTTAACAAAAGAAACAGAAAAAATATGGCTTAATTTAAATAATAAGGATATATCTCAGATTTTAAAATGTCTTAATCCTTATGATAATCAACAAATGACTTCTTATAAAGTGTCTTCCTATGTTAACTCAAGTCTTCATAATGATGAAAACTGTATTAAACGTGTATAATTAAGGTAGAATATATCATTATTCGGAATGAGGCAATCAATATGTCGATTTATGAGTTTAAAGTACAAAAAATGGATGGATCATTTGTCGGATTAGATCAATACAAAGGAAAAGTGTTACTGATTGTTAATACTGCACCTAAGTGTGGATTTGCTCCTCAATATGAGGGATTAGAAAAACTGTATGAAACCTATAAAGACCAAGGATTTGAAATTCTTGATTTTCCCTCTAATCAATTTATGAATCAAGCTCCGGGGTCTAATGAGGAAATTAAATCTTTCTGTGAATTAACTTATGGAACACAGTTTGAAACATTTGCAAAAATAGATGTGAATGGAAATACTGCGATACCTCTTTATGAATTTTTGAAGTCTGAACAAAGAAAAGATTATAAAGGCAATCGAGTATCCTTCATGTCAAGATTAGGTGGAAGTAATAAAATTAAGTGGAACTTCACAAAATTTTTAGTCGATCGTAATGGTATCGTTGTGAAACGTTTCGCACCTTCTTATGAACCTACAAAGATTGAACCATTTATAAAAGAACTACTATAAAGAATAAATCTCCAATGCAACTATGCACTGGAGATTTTATTAAAATAACGATTTAATAAGAGGTGATTAACATGTTAATTACAAAAATCATATTTGTTATTGGATTTGTTTTCATGCTGACATTAAACATTTTAGCGAATGCTCTTCCCTTGAATAATCGAACAACTGGGCAAATATCCGATCAATATGGTAATTTATTTACTCCATCAGGTGCAACATTTTCTATTTGGGGTGTGATTTATGTCCTTTTATCATTCGTTGTAATCTATCTATTATTTAAACCAAACAGTTTTTTTGAAAACCAAGTTCACTTAAATATAATTTGGTTATTAACTGCACTTTCATTTTTTAATGGTATATGGATTGTTTTATGGCATTTTGACAAGATTTTTCTTTCAGTCATTGTCATGATTTTAATGCTGATTACATTGGGATTTTTATTTACATTAACGCCAGCAAGCGAAACACTGATAAAAATCACAGTAAGTATATATTTTGGTTGGATATCAGTAGCAATGATTGCGAATGTTACTGTGTTATTAACAAAATATTCATTTAATGGTTTTGGAATAAAACCAATATATTGGCTACTACTTGTTTTATTAATTGGTGTTATATTATCTATTCTTGTACTATTATCGACAAGAAACACTATTTTTGTGTTTGTTATCATTTGGGCATATCTCGGTATCTTAATGCGTCATATCAGTGTATCAGAATGGAACAAGGCTTATCCTTTAGCCATATATTCTCTGATTGGTTTTCTTGTTATATTAGTTAACGCAACGCTATTTACGTTTTTCAAAAATGATTTTAAACTTTATATATAAAAAAAGTTGGAAAATTCCAACTTTTAATTTATCCAAATATCCTGTCGATCTTTTTCGATTTTTTCTAATTTTTTTTGTATTTGAGGTTCATAAGGCGTCATAAATTGCATAAAAATAAATCCGATGATAAAACCACCTAAATGGCCTTCTATACTAATCGAAGGCACTAAAAATGTGAATGCAATATTAATAATAATCAAATTTCGAATAGAGCGAATCGCCTGACTATAGAACCATTCTTTTCGTGTGAAAGTCAATACAAGCAAGGCACCGATAATCCCATAAATGGCTCCACTAGCACCAATGGTTACTGAGTTTGGTTTTAACAAGACAACTGCGATTGAAGAGCCAAAAGCAGATAACAAATAAAGAAGTGTATATCTTAAACTTCCTATCAGTCGTTCAAGATGACCACCTAAATAGAAAAGTGCAATCATATTAAAAAGCGCATGTAATATACTTCCATGTAAAAAAGCAGTCGTAATCAATCGATAATATTCACCAGATTCGGTAACAAAAGGCGGATAAAGAGCTCCGAGATTAAGAAGTGATTCTACATTGAATCCACCCATAAAAAGAGTCACAAACATCATAAGAATATTAAGAATTAAAAATACCATGGTTGCTGGTTGAAAAATAAAATATGTTTTTAATAATTTTTTATAGTTGGTTGGCATAAAAAACCTCCATTACCTAGATATTATACCGATAAGTTATCTATTTTACAAATTAAGTTAATCCATATTTAAATATGTTAAAAATCATGTTTTTCATATATAATGAAGGTAATCGAATTTTTAAAGGGGGGAGTTCCTTGAAGAGTTTCGTTAGAAGTCAATCTATTTTAACAGGGATCGTCCTTTTTATATTGTTTGCAGGATTAACTATCCTTTTTGGTACAACATTTACAAACATTCAAGAACAAACTCAAGAAAATCTTGAACTCCATCGCGATCAAATTGTTGCTGAAGTGGCACTCTTTTTTGGTCAATTTGAAAGTGAACTTATCGATACAGCAAATCATATAAATTCTGATTTTACTGGAGATGATACACATCTTCTAAACTATTTAGTAACCATTGCAGATCATAACGAAAGTCTATTTTCGATATATTACTTAAAAGAAGATAAAACCATGGTGAATTCAAGTGGTTATACACCTCCTCCTGGATTGGATTTAACAACGATAACTTGGTATCAAATGGCAATTCAATCCGAAGATGTCATTTATTCTCCAGGTTATTTGAATGCTACGGAAGACAAAATAATTGTCACGTTAGCTTTTGCTGTCAGAAATGAAACAGGAATTTTAGGGGTAGTTGGTGCAGATATTATTACTGAAATTAAAGAATATGTTTCCACTTTAAAGATTGGTGAGACTGGATATGCAATATTACTTGATCAAAATGATTATGTCTTAGCACATCCTTTTATGCAAGTATCTCAACTTGAAATGCATCATGTTTCAGAATATTCGAATGATTTAGAAAATCTTGACGGAAGTAAGTTTGTTCAAGATGTTAAAGTCAGTGATGAGATTGGTGTTATTACTTATTCAAATGCAAGAAATAGTGATTACGAAATCATTGTTTTCATGAGTAATGATGAATATCGGAGTAGCATGACATTTTTTACGACACTTTTTATTATATTAATCTTCATATTTGTCATTATGGAGGCTGGGCTCATTACGATTAATACACGTTTGATTATTGAGCCACTTGTAAATCTTGTCGATGACATAAAGTCGATTAATGTGGATCTTGATATGACTTATCGACTTCCTGCATCCGAACAAACAGGATTTACAGAAATAAGAACTGCTGTAAATCAAGTTTTAAGCAAAGCTGAAGAAACGTTTGCTATAAATCGTCGTTATTACCATGAGCTTACATTAGAAAATCAAAGATTTCTCATGATTGTGGAATCAACAGCTGATATCATTTTTGAAATTAATACAGAGCGTAAATTCGTTTCTGTTTATGGTAAAGGCTTGGATAAGATAAAAAAGACAGCTCAAGACTTCATTGGAAAAGAAATTACAGATGTTTTTGGACAAGATGGCGAAGAAAGAAATCGTTTATATGATAAAGCGTTAAATGGGGAAAATACTTTTTATGATTGGGATATAAAAATCGGGAATGATATTTTATATTTTGAATCATCAATTGCACCGATATTTAATGAAGATGGAAAAATTATGGGTGCTGTTGGTGTGACGAGAGACATCACCGAACCCAAGAAACGACAAGCAGAAATCGAATTCATCAGTGAACATGATTTTTTAACTGGTTTAAACAATAGAAGATTCTTTGGAGAAGCTTTAACTCGAATGGATAAAGAAGAAAATTATCCATTAGGTATTGTTATGGTTGACTTGAACGGGTTAAAAATCATTAATGATGCCTTCGGACACGAATTTGGAGATGATGCTTTAAAACAAGTAGCAAATGTTTTAAGATCGACATTTAGACATGAAGACGTTATTTGCCGTGTTGGTGGTGATGAATTTTCAATGATTGTTCCACGAGCAACCATTGAAGAGCTTGAAAATTATAAAGTTCAATGTCGTGAAAAACTTGAACAAATTCAAATTCAAAATCTTCCGATTTCGATTGCTTATGGTTATGAAATCAAGCATAATGATCAAACATCAATTGATGAAGTCATGAAACTATCTGAAAATAATATGTATCGATATAAACTATCTGAAAGTAATAGCATTCGAAATCACGCAATTCAAGCTATTTTGACAACATTAACCGAAAAATATAAAGAAGAAAAAATTCATTCTTCAAAGGTTGCTGCACTATGTAAAGCGATTGGTATGAAATTAGGTATTAAGGATGAAAATCTAAAAGAACTTGAAATGGCAGGTATGTATCATGATATTGGTAAGATTTCAATTCCTGATGCCATTTTAAATAAACCTGGAAGATTAACTGATGAAGAATATGATATTATGAAAACTCATACGGAAGCGGGATATCAAATCTTAAAAGCTGCTGATCAATATTCGAATTTAGCAGATTATGCTTTATCACATCATGAAAGATGGGATGGTAAAGGATATCCACGAAAGATGATAGGTGAAGAAATTCCATTTTATTCAAGAATCATCGCACTCGCTGATTCATTTGAAGCTATGACAGCTGATCGACCCTATCGACCAAAAATGTCAAAGGCTGATGCAGTCAAAGAAATCATTCGTCATAGTGGACAACAGTTTGACCCCAAACTCGCTAAAATATTTGTTGAACAAGTACTTAAAGCAAAATTTGAATAAAAGTGCTAGATAATTTCTAGCACTTTTTTATATAATTTAGATTTCTTGATTTTTATGTCACATCATACTAAAATAATCCTTGGAGGCGATAAGATGTCAAAAACAAAACAATTTAAGACAGAATCAAAAAAACTACTACATTTGATGACACACTCGATTTACACCCATAAAGAAATATTCTTAAGAGAATTAATATCAAATGCGAGTGATGCCATCGACAAGCGTCATTTTTTATCATTAACTGATGAATCGGTACCAGCTGAAACCTATGAAATTTGGTTAACTCCAGATGAACAAAATCGAACACTCACCATTACAGACAATGGAATTGGCTTTACGGAAGAAGAATTGATTAACAACTTAGGAACGATTGCTGAAAGCGGATCAAAGGCTTTTATGGAAAAAAACGATCAAAAAGATTTAGAAATCATTGGTCAATTTGGAGTTGGTTTTTATAGTGCCTTTATGGTTGCGAAACAAGTCACTGTTGAAACTAGATCTCCGTTTAGTGAAAAAGGTTATCGTTGGAATTCTGATGGAGAATCAACTTATACGATTGATGAGATTGAAAAAGAATCGATAGGCACATCCATTATTCTTTATTTAAGAAAGGATGATGAAGAACAAGAAGAAAATTTCTCAGAATTCACCAAAGCTTATAAACTTCGATCACTCGTTAAAAAGTATAGTGATTATGTTAGATATCCAATCAACATGATGGTAGAGCAATCAAAAGATGATCAAAAGGTTAATGAAAAAGAAACCTTAAATCAAATGATTCCAATTTGGAAACGATCAAAAAATGATTTAAAAGATGAAGATTTAAGTGGATTTTATAAGCATCAATTTTCAGACTATGAAGATCCATTAAAAGTGATACATACAAGTGTTGAAGGAATGCTAACATATACTGCATTGCTTTTTATTCCGAAGAAACCTCCCTATGATTTCTATGCAGAAACCTATGAAAAAGGACTACAACTTTATTCAAAAGGCGTATTTATTCAAGACAAAAATAAAGATCTAATTCCGGATCATTTTAGATTTGTAAAAGGACTTGTTGATTCAGCAGATTTATCATTAAATATTTCGAGAGAACTATTACAACATGATCGTCAACTAAAGAAAATTGCAGATCATTTAGAGAAAAAAATCAAAAGCGAACTTGAAAATATGCTGAAACATGAAAGACCTAAATATATCGAATTCTATGATGCATATAAACATGCTCTGAAGTACGGAATATATGATAAGTTTGGACTAAACAAAGAAAAGCTTCAAGACTTAATTCTATTTAAAACGAATAAATCTGAAGATTATATCACATTAAATGAGTACATCGAACGTAAACAAATCGATCAAAAAGCCATTTACTATGCTTCAGGAAAATCAAAAGAAGCTATTCTCAAATTACCACAAATGGATTTAATGGTTGAAAAAGATTTAGAAGTATTACTCTTTGTTGATGATATCGATGAGTTTATGGTTCAAATGATGCAATCTTTTCAAGAACTACCATTTAAATCCATCCAAAACGCAGATACAGATCTACTAGATGAAACTAAGAAAGATGCCTTGAAAGAACAAGAAAAAGAGCATAAAGATATTTTAAAAGCTTTGAAAAAAGTCTTAAAAGATAAGGTAAAAGACGTTAAATTATCTTATCGACTCAAAGAATCTCCAGTATGTCTTGTATCGGGCGAAGGTTTAAGTCTAGAAATGGAAAAAGTTTTAAAATCAATGCCAAATGCTCAAGAAATTAAAGCAGAACGTATTTTAGAGATCAATCCAGATCATGAGATATTTAAATCAATCGAAGCGCTCTATCTTAAAGATAAAGACTCTATTCAAGATTACGCAACGATTTTATATCATCAAGCTTTACTTTTAGAAGGACTTCCAATTGAAGATGCTAGTGAGTTTTCATCAGCATTGACAAAACTTATGATTACAACATCTAAAAAATAAACCCAACAGCGTAATAAGATTTTCTTGTTACGCTTTTTGTTTGTGCTATAATGAACGTAGAAATGAAGTGAAAAAATGTTTAAGGGTTATTATCGATTAGCAAATATTATCACTTTGATTATAGCGATGCTTATTGCGAGCACGCTCTTTATTTTCACGATTAATCAAGTTAGTAAAATTTATGCTGAAAACACCCACCAAAGCATCTACGATTTGAAAAAGAGTTATTTATATGACAATGTCAATAATTTTATTCTAAATATTGATACAAGATTAGAAATTGCAGAAAACAATCAAGAAGTTGAAATCAATCAAGTCATTAGTTTCTTTAATTTGCTAGACACATCTAATGAAGCACTTTACGAACAGATATTTGAATCTTACTATGAAGATTTATCTGTAAAAAACTTCTACGATGTAATTTTATGGAAAAATGATAATATCATCTACCAAACAGATGAAACAGTGACAACTATCAATGAAGATCTTTATAGTGTGATTCAATATGGAGAAAATAGTGTTTATACATTCGTTATGGCAGTTGATCACGACAAAATAGAATCTATTATTAAAGACCAATTATATGAACAAATTCACGCATCCGTCTATCAATATGAAGCATATATTTGGGTCAATGAAGTCATCAATTATGATGGTGGAGATAATTATGCAATACGGCGAGTCCATCCAAACGCTGAAGAAGGGGTTTATTTATCAACATCAATGACAGATATTAAGGGTAACTTTCCTTATTTAGAAGAACTTGAAGGTGTAAAAGAAGATGGTGATATCTTTTTCACTTATTATTTTAAAAAATTATCAACCGATGAAATATCTGAAAAACTGACGTATGCTAAACTATATGAACGTTTTGATTGGATTATTGCAATGGGAATCTATATTGATGAAACGGATGCTTATATTGCGAGTGTAAATC
>JAFGTQ010000056.1 GCA_016934015.1 Acholeplasmataceae bacterium
CGTGAAATTGCTGATAAAGAAAAAATTAAAATTTCTCCTGAGGCCATTTTAGCAATTGCTGAAAATGCAGAAGGTGGCCTTCGTGACGCTATCTCGTTACTAGATCAAGCCATTTCATTTTCTGATTCTGAGGTGAGCGAAGAAGATGTTCATCAAGTCTCAGGTAGTGTATCTAGAACATCACTCATCAAATTACTGACAGCGATTTCTAATAAAGAAATTGCTGGAGCGATGGGCATTTTAAAAGATTTATTAGCCGCAGGTAAAGATATTACAAGAATTATTAATGATTTAATTTTGGCTCTTCGAGATTTACTGTTAGAAAAATCGACAAAAGTTGAAATTCCAAGATATCAAATGTTATCATCTCTATTCTCATATGATAAAATCTATTTCTTTTTAGACATTTTAAATCAAGTACAACAAGACATGAAATGGACCCATCAAAAAAGAGCATACGTGGAGCTTGCACTTATTAAGATGATGGAACATCAAACGTTAAAGAATATTGATTATCATGCGACGATTGAAGATTTAAAACTTCAAGTTCAAGAATTAAAAGAAAACTTTAAACAACAACCAACGGTTAAATTTGAACCAAATTTAAAACCACTTGTGACTATTAAACAAGTTGAGAATATTTTAAATCATAGTGATAAAGCTAAAAAAGAATTATTATTATCAGGATGGGAATATTTAAAAGATTATCCCAAACCACATTTGAAAATGGTTGCTTACCTATTATCACAAGGTGAATTAGAAGCTGTTTCAGACACGATGTTATTGGTTTATGATGATCCTAAACTTTGTAAGGAAATTATGAATTCTGAAACAAAAAAAATGATTTTAGAAGTTTTTAACAATAAATCACATCTGATTGATGACTGTGTAGCAATTTTAAAAACGGATTGGTTGATTATCAAAGAAATCTACCTGGATTTATGGAAGAAAGGGCAAAAGAAACCAAAACTTCCGCCCTATGATCTAAAATTATATATTGATGATAATATAAAAGAACAAAGAGAACCCGAAATCATTTCACTTGCTCGTGAATATTTTGGGGATAAAATCACAATCAAGGAGTAAACAACTATGAATCCCAATATGATAAACAAAATTAAAAAAATTCAAAAACAAATGATGGAAGCACAAGAAGCACTAGAACGTAAAGAGTTCTTCGGTAAAGCAAGTGGTGTGACTGTTATTATGCAAGGTACAAGACAAGTGATTGATGTTCAAATCAATCCTGAAATGACAGATGAAGTTGATATACTTCAAGATGCGATATTGCTTGCTGTCAACGATGCACTTAAACAAATCGATAAAGAACAGGAAGAGACCATGGGTCAGTTTTCCGGTGGCCTCGGTGGGTTTGGCTTTTAATGTACCCTAAAATTTTAAGGCAAATCATCGAAGATTTGGAAAAGCTTCCAGGTATAGGTGAAAAAACTGCAGAAAGACTTGCACTTCATTTAGCAACGACAACAGAAAATGATGATATTCTGTCTTTTTCTGCGCATTTAGCAAATTTGAAATCAGAAATTAAAACATGCAAAGTATGTCATATGATAACTGATACTGATATTTGTGAAATCTGTTCAAATCCTTTAAGAGATCATGATCAATTAATGGTTGTTTCAGATGCAAAGGATGTTTTTGCTTTAGAAAAGATGAAAAGTTATACTGGTGTTTATCATGTTTTAGGTGGTTTAATTGATTTTTCAAGAGGTATCACGGATAAAGAATTAAACATTGAGTCTCTAGAACAACGAATTATAAATATTAAAGAAATGATTATTGCGACTAACGGTACTGTTGAGGGTGAAATGACTGCGAAATATTTGAAATCTCTATTTAACAGTCCCAATCTTAACATTACGAGATTAGCTTATGGATTACCTGTTGGTGCAGATTTGAAGTATGCAGATGAATTAACACTTGCAAAAGCAGTTGAAAATAGAAAACCATATTAGGAGGTTAAATCATGTGGGATGTTATTAAAAATTTCTTTACAAATATTCACGGTTCAATCAATAATTACTTGATGGAAACACTTAATCTTGATGGATTGTTTTTAGGCCTCTATGAACAATACGTTCAACCAATTCCTGAATTGTTTAAAATTCTAGGAGCTGTATTTTTAATCATTGTGATTGTTTTAGGTGTCATAAGTTTTGTCAAAAAAATGCTGAAACTCTTTATCGTAATCGCAATCATCATGGCTATTGTCTTTTTTGCCTCACAATATGCATAAAAAAAATGCTTGCAAAATAAGATAACATAGTATACAATAGATACGATTTTAGGAGGCATAGGATGAATGACAAATTGAAATCACTGGCAATGCTTGAGATTGCAGAAGAATTATTAAAAGCAAGTGCATCACCAATTGCGATTCAAGACTTAATGAAACAAGTCGCTGACATTAAAGGTGTAGATGCGAAAGATATTGACCGGTTGACACAATTATATATGGATATTACCCAAAGCGCAAAGTTCGTTTATTGTGGGGATGACCAATGGGATTTAAAGGAAAGAAATCTGGAATTATGGGATAAAGACGGATATGCTTTTGTACATGCGGATGAAATTGAAGCTGATGAAGAAGAAGATCTAGACTTTACAGAATATACGCTTGAAGAAGTCGAAGAAGATGAAGTTGAAGCTGATGAAGAAGATGAAGTCGAAATTGATGAAGAAATCAAGGAAGAAAAAGCTTATATTGAAATTGATTTACCAATTAAGTCTACAGATGAAGATGATGTAGAAGATGAAGTCGAAATTGAATATGACAAAGAAGATTATGATGAAGATGATTATAATGAAATCATGGACGATTACGAGGATATGTACGACGAATAATAATAAATAAGCGGATAACCAAGAGTTTTCCGCTTTATTTTATGATAGCTTTGATCGAATGAAAAGAGGTAATTATATGGGAAACTATTTAGAATATATTGGTTATATTGCATCACTGATCGTTTTAATTTCATTGTTAATGAGTTCAGTTAAGAAGCTCAGATGGATTAACATGATTGGATCTCTTATCTTTGGAACATACGGATTTTTAATTCAATCTTATCCAGTCGCCATCATGAATTTAGGTATTGTATTGATTAACATTTATTATCTTGTTCAAATGTATGGAAATAAAGACTATTTCCAACTTTTAGAAACGTCTGAAAATGATGCTTACTTTGAGAGATTTAAAACATTTTATCATTCAGAAATTCAGTCATTTATGGATCAAGAGCATTCAATGAATACAAAAGGAAGTTTTAAAGTATTTGTTTTAAGAAACATGGTACCCGCTGGGCTATTGGTTGGGAATATTGAAGGAAAAACTTTACATATTACCATTGATTTCGCGACACCTCAATATCGTGACTTTAAGATTGCTAGTTATTTATTTGAGGATCAAAAAGTTTTTTTCCAAGCAAAAGGTATTAACATATTAAAAACAAGTTCTGGGAATAAAAAACATGAAAAATATTTAAAAAGAATCGGATTTCATCAAGAAATTGAAAACGGGCAACCAATTTATATTAAAGAACTTTCTTAATTTTTAAACGTTGCAACTATCCAATCATTTGATATAATATAAAAGGGCACACCTAAGAGTCTCCTATTTGTGGGAGACTCTTTTCTATTTAAAAAACATGGAGGATTTGTCATGGCTAAATATATATTTGTAACAGGCGGGGTTGTTTCAAGTCTAGGTAAGGGAATCACAGCTTCTGCTATAGGTCAGCTTTTGAAAAATCGCGGATTAAAAGTGTTTATGCAAAAATTTGATCCTTACATCAATGTTGATCCAGGGACGATGAGCCCTTATCAGCACGGTGAAGTGTTTGTCACTGAAGATGGTGCAGAAACAGATTTAGATTTAGGACATTACGAAAGATTTATTGATGAAAACTTAAATCGCCATTCGAGTATTACAACGGGTAAAATTTATCAAACGGTGCTTAAAAGAGAACGCCGTGGCGATTATTTAGGTGCTACCGTCCAAGTGATTCCACATATTACTGATCAAATTAAGAAAAAATTAGTAGATGTTGCAAAACATACAAATCCAGATGTGGTGATTACAGAAATTGGAGGGACTGTTGGGGATATAGAATCTCTACCTTTTTTAGAAGCAATACGTCAGGCACGCCGTGATTTTGGATTTCATAATACGTTATACATTCATAACACTCTAGTACCATACTTAAAGGCAGCGAATGAAATTAAAACCAAGCCTACACAACACAGCGTGAAAGAACTCATGAGCCTTGGGATTCATCCAGATATCATCATGTTACGAAGTGAAATTACGATATCGGATGAAGTTAAAGATAAAATTGCATTGTTTTGTGACGTCGATAAACATGCAGTATTTGAATCTATCGATGTTGATGTTTTATATGAAGTTATTATCAATCTACATAAACAAGGGATTGATGATTGGATTTTAAAGCATTTTGATTATGAAAGAGAACAAGCAGACATTTCTGCTTGGGAAGATTTAGTATATACTATTAAGCATCCTGAAGGTGAATTAACGATTGGTTTAGTTGGTAAATATGTACAGCTTCATGATGCATATTTATCGGTATCTGAAGCACTAAAACATGCAGGCTATTATCATAAACAAAAAGTCATGATCAAATGGATTAATGCGGAAGATGTTGATGATGAAAATGTGGGACTTTATGTTCATGATTGTGATGGCATCTTGGTTCCTGGCGGATTCGGACATCGAGCAACCAGTGGGAAACTAGCTGCGATTAAATATGCAAGAGAAAATGATGTTCCATTTTTAGGTTTGTGTTATGGTATGCAATTATCAGTGATTGAATATGCACAAAATGTGTTAAACATTGAAGGTGCAAATTCAACTGAAATCGATCCGAATACACCAAATCCAGTGATTTCCCTACAACGAGGAAGAGAAACGGATGAAGATTTAGGTGGGACATTAAGACTAGGTAGTTATGATTGTGAAATTCGAGAAGATTCAAAAGCATTTATTGCTTATCAAGAAAAATTAATTACTGAACGCCATCGCCATCGTTATGAGTTTAATAATAATTATTTAGATCAATTTGAAGAAAGCGATATGGTAATTTCTGGCTATAATAGTGAATATCATCTTGTTGAAATGGTTGAATTGAAGAATCACCCTTGGTTTGTAGCAGTTCAATTTCACCCAGAATTCAAATCGAGACCATTAAGACCTCATCCGCTGTTTAGAGACTTTATTTTGGCTTCTAAAACATGTAAAAAATAGAATGATTTCATGTTTGTGAAAGTGTGTTATTCATTGATAAAAGGGGTATATTGTAATATAATAAGAATGTTGAAATATTCAAATAGGAGGAATATATAAATGTCAGTCGTATCCGCAAGAGAAATGCTTTTAAAAGCACATAAAGAAGGTTATGGAATTGCTCAAATCAATATTAATAACTTAGAATGGATTAAAGCAGTTTTAACAACTGTTGAAGAATTAAAATCACCAGTTATTCTTGGTGTATCAGAAGGTGCAGCAAAATATATGGGTGGTTATCGTAATGTAATGGCCATGGTTCATGAACTTGATAAGTTTTACAATGTAACTGTTCCAGTTGCAGTTCATCTAGATCATGGAACTTATGAAGGATCTTATAAAGCTTTAGAGGCTGGATTCACATCGATTATGTTTGATGGTTCTCATTATCCTTTCGCTGAAAACTTAGAAAAAACAAAAGAAATTGTTGCTGCTTGCCACGCAAAAGGTGTTTCAGTTGAAGCTGAAGTAGGTGCAATCGGTGGTGAAGAAGACGGCGTTATCGGAATGGGTGAAATTGCAGATCCAAAAGAATGTGCAGCATTAGCCGCTACAGGTGTTGATATGTTTGCTGCAGGTATCGGTAATATTCATGGTAAATATCCAGCAAATTGGAAAGGCCTAAACTTTGAAGTATTAGAAGAAGTTCAACGTGTCACTAATGGTATTCCGCTAGTATTACATGGTGGAACTGGAATTCCTGAACATATGGTTAAAAAAGCAATTAGCCTTGGTGTATCTAAGATTAATGTTAATACTGAACTACAACTTGCATTTGCTGCAGCAACACGTAAATATATTGAAGCAGGCAAAGACTTAGAAGGTAAAGGATTTGATCCAAGAAAGCTTCTAAACCCAGGTTATGAAGCAATCAAACAAGTCATTCGTGAAAAGATTTTAATGTTTGGTTCAGACAATAAATCAATTTAGGTGATATGATGCGTGATGAACGAGTCTATCACGAGTATGCAAATTGGAAAATAGAAAATCATGATTTATTAAAATATCTATTAGAATCTAATTCCGATTTAATTTTAAGATTTAAACATGTGTTAGATGTCACGGATTATTTGTATGATAGATTAATTGATGATAAACATTATACCGATGAAGAAGATCAAATTTTTGAAACCGGGTTTTATTATGCTTTTGACCAATTAGAACAAATCAATCAATTACTCAAAGATAATTATCAAAATGACATTAAAGATTTAGAAAAACGAGCACACGATGTGAACTTATTGTTGTCAGCGATTGATTTCCAAAATGAACTCATTTCATTAGAATCATATGAGCAAAAGGATTTAGAATCACTTATCAAATTTGAAGAAGAAGTTCTTAAGATTCTTCAAAGCAAAGATGAAGTTCCTAAAGCAATGTATGATCATCTCGATGATTTAACTTATGAAATGTTTCAAAGAATGAATGTGGAATATTTTCCGATTGATGATATATTCTTAGAAATCGCAGATGAGCTTGGCATACTCTAATTAATCGAAGCGCTTAGTGCCAACTAAGCGCTTTGTTTATTCAATGTGTGTTATCATATAAATAAATGGAGGTCTTTCATGTTTAGTGAACTATTAAATCTTCAACGGGAATTTTTTTTAAGTGGTAAAACAAAAAGTTATGCATTTCGAATGAAACAACTCACATTGTTATGTGAAACAATCAATCGATACGAAAATGAAATCATTGAAGCACTTTATCAAGATTTAGGGAAATCTTCTTTTGAAGCATATCTAACTGAAATTGGCGTTGTAAAAAAAGAAATAAAGGATATAAAGAAATATTTAAAACGCTATATGAAACCACAAAGAGTGCAACATGGTATTGCATTATTTAAAGCCAAGAGTATGCTTTTTCAAGAACCATATGGAACCGTATTAATCATCGCACCCTGGAATTATCCTTTTCAGTTAGCGATTGCCCCATTGATTGGTGCGATTGCTGCTGGCAACACAGCAGTGATTAAAGTCAGTGAATACGCCATGCATACAGAAAAAATTCTAGTTAAAATGATTGAAGAAACATTTAGCGAAGAATATATCAAAGTTATCACTGGAGGAGTTAACGAAAGTCAAGAACTTTTAAGTGAGCATTTTGATTATATCTTTTTTACAGGAAGTCCAGCTGTTGGCAAGATTGTTATGAAGAACGCAAGTGAACATTTAACACCAGTAACCTTGGAACTTGGAGGAAAGAGCCCTGCAATCATTGAAGATGTAAAAGACATTGCATTGATATCAAAAAGAATTGCTTATGGGAAGTTCATTAATGCGGGACAAACGTGTATAGCCCCAGATTACATATGGGTAAAAGAAGAACTTAAAGATTCATTGATCCAAGGTCTTAAAGAGGCCATTACATTATTTTTTGGAAATGATCCGATTAATCATGAAGATTATCCGAAAATTATTAATCAAAAACATCATGATCGTTTAATTCATTTGATTGAAGATAAAAAAGTTGTTTTTGGTGGAAATTACAACGAAATAAAAATTTCACCAACTATATGTGATAACGTTTCTTGGGATGATAAGATGATGCAAGAAGAAATTTTTGGTCCTATATTACCCATTATGTCTTATAAAAAATTAGATGAAGTCATTAAAACACTTAAGAAAAAAGATAAACCACTGGCACTTTATTTATTTACTGAGAAAAAAAACATTAAGAAAAAAATAGTTCAAGAATTAAGCTTTGGTGGAGCCACAATTAACGATACACTCATGCATTTTGCAAACGAAAATTTACCTTTTGGAGGTGTGGGTAACTCAGGAATGGGTGCTTACCATGGTAAACATAGTTTTTATACCTTTAGCCATGCAAAAGGTGTTGTTGATCGATCAACAAACATCGATGTTACTTTAAGATACATGCCTACATCAGATACCAATATAAAGATAATTAAAAAATTAATGAAATAAAAAAGGTGACAATCGTCACCTTTAACTTTATCGATGCTTTAAATGTGGAAATAAAATCACATCTCGAATATTTGGTGTATTGGTAAGTAACATCACGAAGCGATCAATACCAATACCTAGTCCACCAGTTGGCGGCATTCCATATTCTAATGATTCAACGAAATCGATATCCATTTCAGAAGCCTCTTCATTTCCAAGGGCTTTTTCTTTTAATTGATTTTCAAATCTTTCTCTTTGATCGATGGGATCATTAAGTTCTGAGAAAGCATTTGCGTATTCACTATGCATAATAAACAATTCAAAGCGATCAGTGAATCGTGGATCCTTCGCATTTTTCTTAGCAAGAGGGCTGATTTCAATTGGATGACCATAAACCATCGTAGGTTGTATAATTTTGTCTTCAACATAATGTTCAAAGAAAGCTTCAATGATATGACCAATCGCAAAATGCTTTTCAACTTGAATATCATGTTTTTTAGCTAACGCTCTTGCTTCATCGAGTGTCATTTCTTGCCAAAAATCAACACCTGAAATCTCTTTGATTGCATCGACCATATGCCATCTTTTCCAGGGGCGTTGCATATGAATGATTTCATCATTATAGGTTACATCATAAGTTCCTAGCGTTTCATAAGTAACTGTTGATAAGCATGATTCAACCAAATCCATCATATCTTCCATATCACCAAATGCTTGATAAGCTTCAATGGTTGTAAATTCAGGATTATGTTTCGCATCCATTCCTTCATTTCTGAAGAGTCTACCAATTTCGTAAACACGTTCCATCCCACCAACAATTAAACGTTTTAATGGAAGTTCTGTTGCGATTCTTAAGTAGAAGTCCATATCTAATGCATTATGATGGGTTACAAATGGACGAGCAGCTGCTCCACCTAAGATAGAATGTAAGACAGGTGTTTCAACTTCAACAAAACCTTCACCATCAAAATATTTTTGAATAGCACGAATAATTTTTGGTCTCATCATCGCAACTCTTCTTGCTTCATCATTCACAATTAAGTCAACATAACGTCTTCGTCTAGCTTCCTCTTTATCTTGAAGTCCATGGAATTTATCAGGAAGTGGACGTAAAGCTTTGGTTAAATGCGTATAGGCATCAGCTTTAATGGTTAATTCGCCTGTTTTTGTACGAAAAACAGTGCCTTCAATGCCAATAATATCGCCTAAATCAGAAAGCTTAAAAATTTCATAAGCGTCTTCTCCAATATGGTCTTGTCTCACATATACCTGTATTTGACCGTCACGGTCTTGAACATTGATAAATCCCGCTTTACCTTGACGTCTTTTCAACATGATTCTTCCAGCAATTGAAACTTTTGGTTTCATTTCTTCGAGTTGGTCATGATCAAAAACACCATAAGCATCGTGGATATCCTTCGATAGGTGAGTTCGTATATATTTTTGTCCAAAAGGTTCGACGCCACGTGATTTTAATTCTTCAGCTTTTTCGCGTCTGACAATCTCTTGTTCTTTTAAGTCATCTGGAAACATAAATAATCCTCCTAATCCAAAATATTATATCATAATAAAGGCCATAATCAAATGTTATGGCCGTTTTTCTTCACTGATAAGTTCATACATGAATTGATCTTTTTTAGGTTCTAGAGTCACTACTTTAACTGTAATAATTTTTAAACCTAAATGTAATGTCAATAAATCACCAATTTTAACTTCAGAAGAAGGCTTTGCAAGTTTTTGATTAATCATAACTTTTTCTTTGGTTGCAGCTTCTTTAGCAACCGTCCTTCTTTTGATGATGCGTGAAACTTTTAAATATTTATCAAGCCTCATTAGCATCTGCAGCTTTCTTTTCTTCCCACCAACCAAGTTTCTTGGTTTCAACAATCTCATCAATATCTGCTTTGGTTAGTGTTTCAACTTCAACTAAATATTTAGCGATTAAATCTAATAGATCACGATTTTCAGTAATAATATGACGTGCTTTATCAAAACATGTCGTGATAATATGTCTAACTTCTTTATCAATTTCATGAGCCACTTGGTCTGAAAAATTCTTTTCTTTAAAATAATCTCTACCTAAGAAAACATTTCCTCCAGAACTTTCATATTGAATCGGACCTAAATCACTCATGCCATATTCAGTCACCATAGAACGAGCAATTCTTGTTGCAATTTGGAAATCGTTATAAGCTCCTGTCGTTACGGTTTCGAAGACGATTTCTTCAGCAACACGTCCACCAAGATAAGAAGTAATACGAGCAATAAGTGATTTTTTAGTTTCTAGGAATTTTTCTTCCAAAGGAACCATTAAGTTATAACCACCAGCAGTTCCCCGAGGAATAATTGTTACTTTTTGAACAACATTAGCGTCTTCAAGTTTAATACCAATAACTGCATGTCCTGCTTCATGATATGCAACAACATTTTTTTCATTCACTGAATATTTACGACTCTTTTTAGCAGGTCCCATCATCACACGGTCAATCGCTTCATCCATATCTTGTTCAGAAATCATCGTACGATTGTCACGTGCAGCGAGAAGTGCAGCTTCATTTAATAAATTTTCAATATCGGCACCACTAAAACCTGGAATGCGGTTTGCAAATTCATTAAGCTTAATTTTTGGATCTAATTTCTTATTTCTTGCGTGAACTTTTAGAATTTCTTCACGACCGCGAACATCTGGGAGATTAATCGTAATTTGACGGTCAAAACGACCTGGGCGTAATAAAGCTGGGTCTAAGACATCAGGGCGGTTAGTAGCTGCAATGATAATAATACCCATATTCGTTGAGAAACCATCCATTTCAACTAATAACTGATTTAAAGTTTGTTCACGTTCATCGTGACCACCACCTAGACCAGCACCACGTTGACGACCTACAGCATCAATTTCATCAATGAAAATGATACAAGGAGAATTTTCTTTTGCAACTTTAAATAAATCTCTGACACGTGAAGCACCGACCCCAACAAACATTTCAACGAAATCAGAACCTGAAATCGAGAAGAATGGAACGTTTGCTTCACCAGCAACAGCTCTTGCAAGTAACGTTTTACCTGTACCAGGAGAGCCTACAAGAAGAACTCCTTTAGGGATACGTGCACCCATATCAACATATTTTTTAGGTGTCTTTAAGAAATCGATGAGTTCAGCCATTTCTTGTTTTTCTTCATCGGCACCAGCAACATCTTTAAATGTAATTGATTTTTCACGGTTTAATTTCGCACGATTTTTTGCGAAATCAAATGCTTTACTGTTTTGGCTATTTGCATTTCTAAAAATAATAAACAAGACGACTAAAATTAAAATCATTGGTACCAAATTTAGAAGTACTGTCCATAATGTAACTCCTGATTTTGGAATAATGTTCGTTGATCCACCATAATTTTCCACCGTAATCAAAAGAGTTTCTGCTTGATCGATACGCATGACAGATTCAAATAAAACGACACCACCATAAAGTGATTTATGTTGGTCATACATTTTACCAGTAATCTTAACTAAATCGAAATTGTCTCCACCAATTAATGTATATTCAATGGCTTCAATATGTTGAGCTTGAGCAGCATTTTCAACTTCTGAATATGTTAACTCTTGGATTTGTCCTGATAATGCGTCACGTAAGAATAGAAATACACCAATCACAATAATGAGTGTGAATAACATTATTAAGTAATCAGGTTTTCTTTTCATTGGTTGTTTCATTGGTTTTTTTGGGTTTTGATTCATTATAGTACCTCGTTATTCGTGTTTTTTAGTATAAACTTCAGGTTTTAGAACACCAACATAAGGAAGATTACGATAGAATTCGTCATAATCAAGACCGTATCCTACAACAAATTCTTTAGGAATAACTTTACCAACATAATCTGGTTGATAAGGTCTCAATCGTCCTTCGGGTTTATCAAGTAAAGTCACCATTTTAACAGATTTTGCACCTCGGTGCTTTAGCAAATCCATAATTGTAACAATAGTGTTTGCAGTATCAACGATATCTTCGACAATGACAATATCGCGATCAGAAATTGGAATATCCAAATCCATTTTGATCTTGACATCACCAGAAGAAGCAATCCCGCCATGATAGCTTGAAACCGACATGAATACGATTTCTATAGGAAGTTCAACTTTTCGAACAATATCTGACATAAATGGAACACATCCCTTGAGCAAGCCAAGAAATACAGGTTTTTTTCCTTGATAATCAATGGTTAGTTGTTTACCGAGTCTGTCACAAATTTCTACAATCTCATCTTCAGTTACTAAAATACGTTCAATGTCTTGATGCATGTCTATTTTCCTCTTTTTAGTTCAAATAATATTTCATTTTCATTACCTAGCGTTTGATTTACATAGTAATCTTCAACCCATAGAACGGTTTGATCACTATCGACTAAAATCCATAAAGAATTTCTAGCATTTGTTGGAACTTTCCGGTCAATGAGTAACTTCTTAAGTTTTTTATGACCATAAGTATAACTCAAGTTATCACCGTCTTCACGATGGCGCAGCCATAGTGGAAACGCTAATTTATTATAACATAATTTAGTGAAATTCTCAGTATTCGCTTTTGTTTTAGGTAAAAATGTGAAAATCGTGTTATTATCAATTCTATTCAAACCATTTTTGACTTCAAATTTTATTGGTTTAGTTCTTGATAAAGGCTCAATAAAGGCATTATCATAGGATTTAGTTATCACAAAATCTTTACTTAATCGATAACTTTGATTTGGTCTTTTAGATTCTAACATACGCTTAACCTTCATAATGATCTCATAAGAAGGTGTTAAGTCATGGCTTTCAATTAAGTATGCAATCATATCATCTTTGATTGCTTCATCGAGCTTTTTAAATGATGGGATATCAAGATTTCGTGATCCTTTTAAATTTAAAATCGTTTGATTTCTAATATATGAAAATGCTTGTGATAGTTGAAGATGATATTGTTTTATTTGTTCCAATAGATTTTCATTTTCTTGTTTCATAATTGGAACCACAGCGTGACGATAGCGATTTCTTAAGTACAAATCCCTTTCATTTGATTCATCTTCAAGATAGGAAACATCAAATTTTTTAGCATACTCAATGATGTCTTGTTTTGAAGAGTAAAGTAATGGTTTGATATATATATGATGCCCATCATCATGATAGACTTGCATGCCTGAATAGCCAAGAAGATTACTTCCTCTCGTTATTTTAATCAAGATGCTTTCAAAAAGATCATCTAAATGATGTGCAGTCAAAATATAGGGCGTTTTATATAATCGAGCGACCTCATTTAAATAATATGTTC
>JAFGTQ010000057.1 GCA_016934015.1 Acholeplasmataceae bacterium
ACTTTTTTGTTTAAAAAGACCTATATCATCGATTGAGGAGAGAAACAAACATGGAGATTACATTAAAAAATCTGACAAAAGTTTTTACAGATTCAAAAGGCAAAGAAACCCGTGCCGTCGATAACCTTGACATTAAGATTCCTTCAGGTAAGTTGATTGGTTTACTAGGACCTTCTGGATGTGGGAAATCAACAACACTCTATATGATCTCAGGATTATTAAACCCAACAGAGGGAAGAATATTTTTTGGCGACGAAGATGTAACTGAACTTGCTCCTGAAAAGAGAGGGATTGGACTAGTTTTTCAAAATTATGCCTTATATCCTCACATGACAGTTCGTCAAAATATCATGTTTCCACTTGAAAATCTTAAAGTTCCCAAAGATGAAGCGTTACAATTAGCCAAAGAAATGGCTGAATTAGTAGGCATTGGCGAACTTTTAGATCGTAAACCAGCACAATTATCTGGTGGTCAACAACAACGTGTTGCAATTGCTCGCGCTTTAGTTAAAAAACCAAGAGTTTTGTTACTTGATGAGCCACTTTCAAATCTAGATGCGCGTTTACGTTTACAAACAAGAGAAGAAATACGCAGAATTCAAAGAGAAACCGGGATTACTACAATATTTGTTACACATGACCAAGAAGAAGCTATGAGTATTAGCGATGAAATCGTCTTAATGAATTTTGGGCTTGAACAACAAAAAGGTAAACCCCAAGATGTCTACGACAATCCCAAAAACTTATTTGTTGCGAAGTTCTTAGGAACTCCACCAATCGGTTTATATAAAGGCGAACTTAAAAATGGAGCCGTTTATATTGGTGAAGTTAACATCTATCAAACTGAAGAACTTAAAAAAGAAGCAAATCGCGAAGTCATTGTTGGCGTTCGCCCCGAAGGTTATGATTTAAGTGAAAGCGGAACACTTGAAATCATTTCTAAGTTTATCGAAACTATCGGTCGTGACTTGTCAATCGTCTCAGCTCATGAAAAAGCCATGACGGAAAGTTTTAGAATTATTGTTCAAGATGCGGATTCTTCATTATTCGACAAAGAGATTGTAAAAGTAGACTTGAAGAAAAATAAAACATTCATATTTGATGTTGAAGATGGTAGGAGATTAGCATAATGCTTGAGGGCAAAAAAGACTATAAAGCTTGGTTATACCTTGGTATTCCGCTATTCTTACTGACTGTTTTCACATTTTATCCATTAGTTAAAACAATTTTAATTTCATTATTTTCACAATATAATGCAATGGATGATAGTTTTGGAGCTTATTTTGATCTTGTCGCTTACCAAACGATATTTAGAGATCCTGTATTTATTGGAGCTATCAAAAATACAATGATTTTGGTCTTTGTTTCTGTGCCAATATCGACAGTTTTGGCGATTTTGATTGCAGTTGCATTGAATTCAATTAAGCCATTACAAAAAATTTTTCAAACGATATTCTTTATGCCATATGTAACCAACACTTTAGCAATTGGTATGGTATTTAGTGTTATGTTTGCACATCCGCTAACCCAAGGCATTATGCCAGAGGGATTAATCAACACGCTTTTCCAGACATCAATTGACTGGGTAGGCGTAACAGCGACGAGAGATCACTGGATGTTTGTTGTCTTGATTTATACAATATGGAGTGCACTTCCATTCAAGATTTTAGTGTTTATTGGTGGGTTACAAAATATTAGCAAACAATACTATGATGCTGCAAAAGTTGATAGTACACCAAGAAGAAGAGTATTTACAAAAATTACACTTCCTTTGTTATCACCACTTATTTCATACATTTTGATTACATCATTTATTGGTGCATTTAAAGCGTATGAGTCAGTATTAGCGGTTGCTGGTACGACAGGAAGATCTTTAGACCGTGAAAGATGGACTGCAGTAGCCTATGTTTACGATAAAATTGGGCTTGCTGGTCTAGATTCGAATCTAGTTTCATATTATTCTCGTGGTGCCGCAGCGGCAGTGATATTATTCATTATTATCTTGATTTTTACTGGCATTAATCTTTATGTTAGTAAAAAACGAGTACATTACTAGGAGCGTGCACTATGAATGATGTTATGAAATACTCAAAGAAAAATGAAAATGCAACGCTCAAAGCACAAAAAACATCCCAATTCTTAGTTAAATTTGGTACTTATACTTTCTTAGCTATTATGGCGTTTATTGTGATTGTACCGTTTTATTGGATGTTAAATGTATCCTTTCAAAGTAGTAATGAAGTTTTGAATTCTCTAAATACGAGTCTATTTCCAAAGGTTTTCTCTCCGAAAAACTATATTAATGTTTTCTTCTATTCTTCATCACAGCAAGGAAGTATTAATTTTCCGAGATATTTATTGAATACCAGCATCGTTGCAGTGTTCTCAACAGTTGGTGGAACAATATTCTCAATTCTTGTAGCATTTGCACTTGCGAGATTAAATTTTAAAGGTCGCGAATTAATTTTCACTATTCTTTTAGCAACCATGATGATTCCAGGTGAAATGATGGTCATTTCAAATTATATTACCGTTTCTCGATTAGGGTGGGTTAATGATCCAGGTATAGGTTCTTACTTAGCCATGATTATTCCATTCTTAATCTCGATTTTCCATATTTATTTACTACGCCAAACATTTAGACAAATTCCTAATGAACTCTATTATGCAGCTAAAGTTGATGGATGCGGCGATTTCAAATATTTATGGCGAGTTATGGTACCAATTGCTAAAAGTAGTATTGTAACCATTGTGATATTAAAATTAATGGGAGCATGGAATGCTTATATTTGGCCAGATATTGTTGCAAATGAAAGATTTAAACTTGTAACATCATGGTTAAGAAGTTCATTTACAGATCAAGATGCCACAGGTTCTGGACGGGTACTTATGAATTATCAAATGGCTGCAACTGTGATTGTGACTGTTCCACTATTATTGTTATTTATTTTCTTTAGAAAATACATCATGAGCGGTATTTCTCGCAGTGGTGTTAAAGGATAAAAAATAAAAATTTAGATAAAAAAGGAGAATGTGAATGAAAAAAGTAATGTTAGTCTTATTGCTCCTCGTTACTGGCGTGTTCTTAGCGTCATGCGGTGGAGAACGTACTTCAACTGATGAAAAGAGATTAGTTGAATGGTATGAACTTTCAGAAGACGCAAAACTTGATACATCAAAAGAAATTACAATCAAGTTTTGGCACCGTATGGGCGCTGATAGCCAAGCTTTAGTTCAAAAGTGGATTGGTGAATTTGAACAAATTTATCCAAATATTACAGTTATTGAAGAAAAAGCTGCTGGCGATTATACAGCGCTAGCTGATAAAATTGCATTGTCAATTCCAGCTGGAACGAATCCGGATATTGCTGAAAGCTATCCAGACCATATCGCACGATATGCTCAAGCTAAAGCACCATTGGCATTAAACAATTTTATTAGTAATCCGAATATTGGTTACACTGAAGACGAAGTTGCTGATTTCCTTCCTGGTTTATGGGCAGAAGGTCAAAGCTATGATAGTGAAGGTACAATTCTTTCACTTCCATTCACGAAATCAAGTGAAGCTTTCTTCTACAACAAAACTTACTTTGATTTACATGATTACGAAGTACCAACAACTTGGGATGAAGTTTTTGAAATTGCTGAAGACATCAAATTACGCGAACCAGATGCAATTCCATTTGGATATGACTCCGAAGACAATTTATTCATTACTGGATCAGAACAATGGCAAGCACCTTATACAGGATATAATGCAGAAACAGGTAAAGGTGAAGTTCAATTTAACAATGATACATCAAAAGAAATGATTAAATACTTTAAGGATAAAGTCGACCGCGGTTTGATGCTTACAAGAGCATTAAATGGTGACGCATATACATCTGATATCGTGAAAACTGGTAAGAAAATGTATATGTATGTGGGATCTACTGGTGGTACTAGATATGCATATACTGGTATGACACAAGAAGTATTTGATGAAGGTTATCGTGTTGGTGTTGCACCACTTCCTGCAAAAGATGAAGCACATCGCAAGCAAATTCAACAAGGACCAAATATTAATTTATTCAAAAAGAATGATGAACAACAAATGATTGCCGCTTGGTTATTTGCGAAATACATGATATCACCTGAAAAATCAGCTGAATTCTGTATTCCTTCTGGATATGCACCAGTTCGTTATTCAGCATACGAAACAGATGCATGGCAAAACTATTTAGCGACAATAAAAGAAAATCCAACAACTATGAATGAAGCTTCTTCTAAATTAGTCAAAGAAGCGATTGAAATTTTCTTAAACAATGGCGATATTTTCTTTACTTCTGCAGTCTTTAACTTAAGTTCTAAGACAAGAACAGAAGCTGGAGCATTAATGGTCAAAATTCTTGCATATCAACCTACAAGTGATGCTGACTTAGATGCTTACATTAATAGCGAATATCAAAAAACTTACGATTTTATTACCAACTAACATGTTGATGATAATATAAAAAAACAAAGGAGAAAGTGAATGAAAAAAGTATTTTTATTAATAACAGTCATTTTATTTGGCTTGGGTTTAGCTTCATGTACTAAAGAAGATCCAGCAGAAGCTTACTTACAAACTGCTTATGACAGTCTTAATGCTATCGTTAGTGATCCATCAAACATTAAGGCAAGTTTTAACGTCCCAACAACTCTAGCAGATGGTGTAACTGCAGAATGGACTTCAAGCAATCCTGGAGTTGCAACTGTGGGAGCTCCAAGTGGCGGATTCTCAATTATTACAATTAATAGACCAGCGTTTGGTGAAGCAAATGTTAAAGTAACATTAACTGTTGAATTAGCCATTGCTTCTGAACTAGATGCAGAAGAAATGCTAACTAAAGAGTGGTCAATTGAAATTACTGTCATCGCGAATGAAGTTGAAGAAATTACAATTGAAACAGTTGCTGACATCCTAGCGATCGATGATGAAGCTTATGACGGAACTTATCAAGTTGAAATTCCAGACATGACCATTATTGGTAGAGGACAAGATGCAGTATTCGCATTTGATGGTACTGGAACTATCCAAATTTATGGTGGTCTTCATGAAACACTAGAAATTGGTAAAGTATACACTGTATCAGGAACTCTTCAATGGTATTATGGCATTTGGGAAATCCAAGATTGGACTGCTGTTGCACAAACTAGTGCTACTGCACAATTCCCAGAAAAAGAAGTAATAACAAGTGTTAATGATAAGATTGATGAATTGATTGCAAATGGCGATCACGAATATACAACTGTTGCATCTGGAAACTTTGAAACAATTCATGCAACTGTTACAGGTAAGATTTATATGATTCCTGGTGATACTGGAAACTATAATACGTATCTCGTTGACACAACGTTTGATGCTGAAAATCCTGGTATTCCTGGTTCTGATACTGCTGTTGGTAGAGGATTCATGTTCTACTACAACACATTTGATTTAGCTACTGTTAGACTATATAACGGATTAGAAGTTACAATCGAAGTATTAATTTACACATATCGTTCTAATAATAAAGCATTTGCTGTTTATTATATTGGTGGACCAGAAGGTGTTGAAGCTGCAAACTTATCAGAACAACAAAAACTTGATTTAGACATTGCTGCAATCTCGATGCCTGTTGGAATCACAGAAGCTACAACATTAGATCTTCCAACTGAAGGTGCCAACGGAACTACAATTGCTTGGACATCAAATTCAGCATTAATTAATGTAGAAACTGGTGCAGTAACAATGCCAGAAACTGATGCAGTATCTGTTAAACTTACTGCAGTCTACACACAAGGCACATTACCAACAGTTACTAAGAATTATTACATTACCGTAGGAACTCCACCAACAGTGACTATGGCTGGACATTTAGAATTGGCTGATGGTGCTTTAGCTTATACTGAAGTTGAAATTATGTGGCTTGCATCCAATGGTAAATCTGCTGTCGTAGCTGATTCAACTGGTTTTGGATACATTTATGCAAACTTCGATATGAGTACTCAAGTTGAATTAGGTGATTTTGTAGGTGTATCATTTACTGTTGATATTTATGGTGGTTTATATGAACTTACTTATGTCACATTCTCTGAAGCTGAAGGCGAAGATCCTAATATTGCTCACCCAGAAGCTGTTATTTGGACTGCAGCTGAAGCTGAAGCATTTATGCTTCTTGAAAAATGGGTACCAGTTTATGTCACAATGACACTCACTGGATATGCATCTGGCGATTATACAAATGGTATTTTAGCTGACTTTGAACCATATATTCAAACAAATGGTGCATCTTCTGATTTAAGAGATGTTCAATTTACTGCAACTGGTTGGGTTATCGGAAGAAGTTCATCTAAGATTACAATTATTGGCGATTACGTTATCGTTGAATAAAATAAGAAATTATTTTTAATGCGTTAAAAAATTGCATGATAAGAGCATGGCGAATGCCGTGCTCTTTCAATCATGTGATATAAATGGATTTGAGGGTAATTATATGTATCATAAATGGATTTGGGCTATCTTTTATATCATGTTAATCAGTACAGTAACTTACATCGTTGCAAGTTTTAGTGAAGCAGCTAAAGCAAACGATTTTTTAGCTGAACGAGAAGATATATTAATGTCTGATCATCGCGCACTTATTCAAGCGAGTGTGATTGCAAATAATCATAATTCAACTGATGCATATGTTTTAGCAGAACCCCTCTATCAAGAAATATTTAATAATGAATTTTTTAATTTAGAAGTTTCAATTTATCCACTTGTTGAATTTAAGGACGATAAGGCACATAATTCAGTAGCAATTCTTTTATCGGATATAAAAATAACAGATCCTGATGCTATTTTGGATGAAAACGATTATCATTTTATTAAAGCATACTTGACATTCGACAAGAACATAAAGATTGGCGAAACAAGTAAAAATGTATTTATTGAATCCATGACAACACTTTATGATAATTCTGCAAGGCTTATAATTATTAATCAAGATTTACTTGTATCTAACGGAGAACCGGTTGAATTTGAAGTGATTAAATTCACTTATGAAATTGATATGGAAATTGATGAAACTTTGGTAATGCTATATAACGAAGATTTAACTGCTCAGTATGGCTCAGACAAATTTGATGAATCATTCAATCGGGATATATCAAATGTATCATCAACGAATTTAGATTTACTTGAACAATGTAGTTTATCCAGTTTTAAATCCTGTGAATCAATTTACTATAACTCAAATTTACTTCATGAGTTTTTGAGTTATAATCATTATTACTTAAGATATATTGGCATCGAAATACTGATTGTTATACCCATAACATATTTACTTTTTTTCCACCAATACGTTAAAAAAGTCATAAAGAATAAAAAAACAAGCAATATCTAATCAATGGACATAAAAGTTATAAATGATAGCATTCATATAAAATAAGATATAACCTGAGGTGAGTTTATGAAAAAAATACTTTTACTATTATTAATTATTAGTTCTCTAGGTGTACTAACAGCATGCCAAACTGGATCCAAAGGAGATCTTGTCATTTCAAAACTCTTTGAATCCACTGAACAACAAAATAACGCGATTGAATTGTACAATATTTCGGATGAAGATGTTGATTTAAAAAATTATTTACTTAACTTTTATAATAATGGATCATTAGAAATAAGTTCATCAATTTCTTTAAATGGCATCGTAAAAGCGAATGACTATTTTGTTATTGGAAGTTCTAATGCGACAGATGAAACTTTAAAATCGCACATCGATTTTGCTTTTTCTGAAGGATCAATGCCATTTAATGGAAACGATAGTGTTGAATTGGTATTAAAGAAAACAGTGATTGATTATGTAGGATTAGTTGGTTCTGATGTTGACTATTCTAAAGATTTAACATTGATAAGAATTGGCAATAAAGAAGAATATTCCCCTTCGAATATTTTTGATCCATTTAATTTCATTTACTATTTACCTGACATGTTTCAATATATGAAAAACGAAACCCATGAAATTAAAACACTAGAAGATCTTTTAGCTGGGCCTAGACTAGAACAAAGATATTTAGAGATGCCCTATGTAGATCCGAGTAGTTCTACAATAGGTGGCGGTGGTGCTGTTATAGTTTCACTTACTGGGGTAGCTGATGGCGATACGGCATATTTTACTGCAAATGATGGATTTCCTGGTGGTTCTGTTAGATATTTTTATTTAAATACACCTGAAGTCGATGGTACGCATGTGTCTGCAGAACCTTGGGGATATGTTGCAAGTAAATATAATAAAGAATATTTATTAGCAAATTCAAGCGAAAAAGAAATTCACATCCAATCAATGAGAGGATATGCTTTAACAGAGGGGTATGGACGCAGTCTTGGGCTTGTTTGGATTAATGGTTTCTTATCACAATTTCTAATTGTTAAAGAAGGATTAACCGAAAGTGTTGGCACGATTTATGCATCACATGATTTAGAGATGCATTATAAAAATGTACCTTATTTAACTTTTTTAAGATTTGCTGAACAATTTGCAATTGAGCAAGGTTGGGGAATTAAAGGTTATCCTTCAAATCCAGATGGAGAAAAATCTCCCGATTGGAATTATGAATCAAATACGAAAACAACACAATCTCCAGTATGGACACCGCATCTACCACTTCCATGGGAATAAAAAAGACATAAATCTCATGAATTATTTTTGTGAGATTGATGAATAGAGCGATTAACCATCGCTTTTTTCTTCACATTATGCTATACTATCATAATACTAAAGTGAGGTTTGTGACATGGACATTTATCAAAAAATACTAAAAATGATTGAATCTTTTGACACGATTATTATTCATCGGCATCAGCGACCAGATATGGATGCTGTGGGAAGTCAATATGGGCTCTATTTAACATTAAAAGAAAATTTTCCCAAAAAACAAATTTTTGTTGTTGGGGATATGAATGATATGGTTTATTTATCTAAGATGAATGAAGTAGAGGATTACATGTTTCAAAATGCATTATCGATTATTACTGATGTTGCGGTTGAACGCATGATTTCAGATGACAGGTACAAATTAGCAAAAGCAAGAATCATCATCGATCATCATCAAAATGATACGGATGTTCAAGATGTTGATATTTATTATAAAGATGCAACCTATTCATCAGCATCTGAAATGATTGTTGAATGGATTAAGAAAACAAGATTAAGGGTAACGCCCGAAGCAGCAACATATCTTTATGGTGGTATGGTCACGGATACCGGAAGATTCATGTTCTTAAACCAAGCAAGCAGAACATTTGAACTTGCTTCATATATCACACGATTTAATCCAAATGTACAAGATTTTTATGATTATATTTATACTGAACCACTAGCAAAAAGACAAGCTAAAAATATGTTTTCAAGTTTTGATGTTACAGAATATGGTGTAGCATATCGAAAAAATGATGCAGATATCATTTCAAAAAGTGGGTTAGAGTTTCAAGCAATCTCTCGGGGTATGGTCAACCAAATGTCTGGTATTAAAGAAATACCAATCTGGGCTAATTTTACTGAAGATGTAGAAAATAATGCCATCGTATGTGAATTTCGTTCAAGAGGTATCACGATTGTTGATATTGCAAAGAAATATGGCGGTGGCGGACACAATAACGCTTGTGGTGCAACTGTTCAAACTTGGGATGAAGTTGATTTAATTATTAAAGATTTAGATGAAAGGGCAAAACAATATGCAAAAGATACTCAATAAAATTAAAGAATATGATACCATTATTATTCACGGTCATAAACGTCCAGATGGCGACTGTTATGGTGCCCAATTTGGATTAAAAAATATCATCAAAGAGTCATTTCCAGAAAAAAATGTTTATGTCGTTGGGCAAAGAAGTGAATTTGTAGATTTTGTAGGTAAAATGGATATTATTTCTGACGAAACATATCAAAATGCATTATCGATTGTTGTTGATACAGCAGTTGTTGATCGCATTAGTGATTCAAGATATACGTTAGGTAAAGAGGTTATCAAAATTGATCATCATATTCCTATTGATCAATATGGTGATATCCAATGGGTGGATACATCTTTTCCTTCCTGTGCACAGATGATTGCTTATTTTTATAACAAACATAAAAAAGAACTCAAGTTAACACTTGAAGGTGCCATTGCATTATATACAGGAATCGTAACAGATACTGGAAGATTTAGATTTCGTGGAGTTACTGAACTTACTCACCAAATGGCAGGTATGCTTATTAGTAAAGGTGTAGATGTCGAGTTTATTGATAATCAACTATCGACTGAGACTTTGGAGATGATTGCGTTAAAGGGGTATGTATACAGTAATTTCGTGACTAAAAAAGGCTTTGTTTATCTAAAAATGACACGCGATGTCATCAATAAATATCAAGTGACTGATGAACAAGCAGCTTCAATGGTTAGTCTGATTGGCGGGATTGAAGGATTCCCGGTATGGGCATTATTTATTGAGTATCCAAATGAAATTCGTATTCGGTTAAGATCTAATGGTCCAACAATCGATAAACTTGCTAATCAATGGGGTGGTGGAGGTCATCAAAAAGCCGCTGGATGTCGTTTGAACGATTGGAGTGAGCTAGATCAATTTATATTAGATGCCGAAGAAGTTGTTCGAATCTATATGAGGGACAAAGATGGCGTCTTGTGATGTGATTTTAGTGGAAACCCCTAAAAAACCACTACTTGAAATCGAAAAAAGCTTAACCAAAACATATCGAAAAGATATTTTTAGACCATTTGTACAAGCAATTAATGAATATGAACTTGTAGAACCAGGTGATAAAATTGCAGTTGCAATCTCTGGCGGGAAAGACAGTTTAATTCTTGCAAAGCTTTTTCAGGAATTAAAAAAACATAATAAAATCCCTTTTGAACTTGTATTTTTATCAATGGATCCTGGGTTTCTACCAGTAAATCTTGAACTACTTGAAGAAAATTGTAGATATTTAAATATTCCTCTAGAAATCAGAGAGTCTAGTATTTTTGATGTATTAGGTAAAATTGCAAAAGATCAACCATGCTATATGTGTGCCCGGATGAGAAGAGGGTTCTTATATAAGGCTGCAACTGATATGGGGTGTAATAAACTCGCTCTTGGACATCATTTCGATGATGTGATTGAGACGACTCTATTAAACATCTTTTATAATGGGACCTTTAAAACTATGGTTCCTAAAATTCAAGCTGAAAATTTTGATCATATTGAGCTTATTCGACCCTTAATGTTTGTTAAAGAAAAGGATATTATTCGTTGGACGAAATATAGCGGCATTCAATCGATGAATTGCGGCTGTACTGTGGCAGCAGAAAAAACATCGTCAAAACGAAAAGAGATAAAAAAATTAATTGAAAATTTAAGTCATGATTATCCAAAAATTGGTGAAACAATTTTCAGTTCAGCAACGAATGTGAATCTAGAAGCGATTTTAGGATATCAACAAGGCGAAAAAAAGGTTCATTTTAATGAACTTTACGCAGAGAGGAGAAAAAAGAAATGATACTTGATGCTAACATTAGCGTAGAAGAATTATTAATTAAAATCATATTACCATTGGTCATTGCTGGTGTTGTTGGAGCATTTGTCGGTATCGAAAGACAAAATGTGGGTAAGGCTGCTGGACTTTCATCACACATTTTAGTTGCTGTTGCTAGTGCTGGAATTGCGATTATGCAACGCTTTATGTTTGAATATCAACTAGATTTAGCTGCTCTTGGTGTTGCTATTGATCCCGAAGGACAACGTGTCATAGCACAAGTTGTTACCGGTATAGGTTTTATTGGTGCCGGTGTCATCATTAAAGACCAAAGTAATGTTGTGAAAGGCATTACCACAGCTGCGACTATCTGGTTTACCGCGATGGTTGGTTTAATTTTAGGAAGTGGATATATCGTTATCGGATCAATTCTTGGTGGATTTGTCATTGTTTTCATCATATGGCGCGACTTATCACGTGGATTTAATCCATTTAAACCAAGATACCCAGATGTTCATCTTCCACAAAATTATCATGAGGATGAACATTAATGGATTTTGATCGTATCGTTGCGATATCTACTGCTTATGGAACTGCAGGCATTTCTGTGATTCGTATGAGTGGTGTTGATATCATACCAACATTTAATCAAATATTTAAAGGTAAAGATTTGACAAAAATCAAAAGCCATACGGTGGTTTACGGGCATATTTTGAATTCAGATCAAACGATTTTAGATGAAGTGATGGTGACGATTTTAAAAGGACCCAAATCTTTTACAGCTGAAGATATGGTTGAAGTATCCACTCATGGTGGAATTTTAATCACGCAAAAAGTTTTAGAACGTATTTTAGAACTTGATGTTAGACTTGCTCTTCCTGGTGAATTTAGTCAAAGAGCATATTTAAATGGGCGTATTGATTTAGTTGAAGCAGAGTCTATTATGGATTTGATTCATGCAAAAAGTGAACAAGCACTAAAAATTGCTAATTTAGGTATCCAAAAAGAAACATCAAGATTAATCAAAGAATTAAAAGATAAATTATTAACGATTATTGCTCAAATCGAAGTCAATATTGATTATCCTGAATATGATGATGCAGTCGTGATGAGCAAAGAAATTATTGGTCCAAAAACAAGAGAATTGATTGATGAAATTGATGTAATTTTAAAAGAATCTGCAAAGAATCAATTTATTCGAGAAGGTGTAAAAACAGCAATAGTTGGGAAACCAAATGTTGGGAAAAGCAGTTTATTGAATGCGCTTATTAATGAAGAAAAAGCGATAGTTACAGATATTGCAGGTACAACCCGAGATACCATAGAAGCGATGATTAATATTGGTGGAGTAACACTCAATTTAATCGATACAGCTGGTATTAGAGATACGGAAGATATCGTTGAAAAGATAGGCGTTGATCGTTCCAAGAAAGCGCTTGATGATGCCGTTTTAGTGTTGTTAGTTTTGGATCAAAGTAAGGCGTTAACAAAAGAAGATAAAGAACTTTTAGAACTTACAAAACATAAAAAAAGAATCATTATTGCAAATAAATCTGATCTTCCCAAGGCACTGATGTTAGAGGAAGTTATTTCAATTTCTGCACTTACAAAAGATGGCTTTAAAGATCTTGAAAAAGCAATATTAAAACTTCTATCTTTGGAAGATATTGAAGAAAGAGATTTTAATTATTTATCAAACGCGAGACATATCCAAAAGGTGAAAGAAGCTAAAGCATCACTGCTTCAAGTTCTTGATTCAATTGCACTTGATATGCCAGTTGATGTGTATGCAATTGATCTCACAGATGCATGGCATGACCTAAGTGAAATTCTTGGAGAACGCTATGAAAATGCACTATTAAATGAACTTTTCTCAAAATTTTGTTTAGGTAAGTAACTTATAACATCTTATGTTATAATAATCATACGGAAAGGATGGAATCCCCATGGCATATGTTGCACTGTATCGAGCTTATCGACCTAAATCATTTAAAGAAGTTTCTGGCCAAAAAGTTATTATCAAAACATTACAAAATGCATTATTACACGATAAGATAGCACATGCTTATCTTTTTAGTGGTCCAAGGGGAACCGGAAAAACTTCCATAGCTAAAATCTTTGCAAAAGCGGTGAATTGTCTTAATCAACCCGCGAAAGAACCTTGCAACACATGTGATGTTTGTAAGGGCATTGATAAAGGTGATATTCCTGATGTCATTGAAATTGATGCTGCATCGAATAACGGTGTTGATGAAATTCGTGATTTAAGAGATAAAGTAAAATACATGCCTTCAGTCGGTCGATATAAAGTTTATATCATTGATGAAGTTCATATGTTAACACCAGGTGCATTTAATGCATTACTTAAAACACTTGAAGAACCACCAAAACATATTATTTTCATTTTAGCAACGACTGAAATTCATAAAGTTCCAGCTACTATTCTCTCAAGATGTCAACGTTTTGATTTCAAGAATATTGAAACAAGCGATATTATTGAAAAGCTGCGTGAAATTGCTGATAAAGAAAAAATTAAAATTTCTCCTGAGGCCATTTTAGCAATTGCTGAAAATGCAGAAGGTGGCCTTCGTGAC
>JAFGTQ010000058.1 GCA_016934015.1 Acholeplasmataceae bacterium
CCTTTAAGTGAAGATCCGAAAGCTTCACTTGATGTGAAAGATACGATTCGTACGAAAGAAGATATTGTTGTTGAAAGATATAATCCTGAGGTTATTAAGGGATTAACAACCGAAGAAGTTGAATTACGCCATATGGCGGGTCTTGCAAATAAGACCGAAACAGGAAGTACAAAGAGTCTTTCAACCATTGTTACATCAAATATTTTTACATTTTTCAACTTCTTAAATTTTGGGATTGCAGCATGGCTGATTTCAGTTGGTGCTTCTTTTACTAATTTATTATTCATGGGTGTGATAACAGCAAATATTACCATTGGTATTATTCAAGAGTATCGCGCTAAGAAGATGATTGATAAGCTTTCTTTATTATCTGCACCAACCGCATTAGTAATACGTGATGGTGAAGAATATGAAATTGCAGTATATGATGTTGTCATAGATGAAATTTTATATCTAAATTCTGGTAAGCAAATTCCAGCAGATGCGGTTGTACGCGACGGAACCATTGAAGTTAACGAATCATTATTAACAGGTGAATCGGATGCGATTATCAAACGCAAAGGGGACACATTATATTCAGGATCTTATGTAGTTTCAGGAAGTTGTAATGCACAAGTAACCGCTGTTGGTAAAGATATTTATATCCAAAAACTAACAAATCAAGCTAAAAAATATAAAAAACCTGAATCTGAATTACTAGGTTCACTAAAGATTATTATTCGTATTGTTGGGGCACTCATTGTTCCGATGGCAGCAACCCTTTTCTATCTGATGTGGGTTGGTACGAATTTCGATCCAGCCATGTCAATTGCTGATCGTCTATTTAGTCCTGAATATGCAAATATCGTTGAAAAAACAACGGGTGCGATGATTGGTATGATTCCATCAGGATTGTTCTTACTAACATCAATGGCACTTGCTGTCGGAGTAATTAGACTTTCACAAAATAACACATTAGTACAAGAATTATATTGTATTGAAATGCTCGCAAGAGTTGATACTTTATGTTTGGATAAAACCGGGACTATTACAGATGGTACCATGACAGTTAAATCGATCATTGAGTATAAAAACGATACTGGGTTAAGTTTAAAAAATATTATATCTGCGATGATTAATGCACAAAATGATTCAAACTTAACATCTAACGCTTTAGCTGAACGTTTTGGAACTGCTAAACGCATTCGTCATAAAAATTTAATTCCATTTTCAAGTAGTCGTAAATATAGTGCAGTTCAATTTGATAAGTATGGCACATTTGTATTAGGCGCACCTGAATTTGTTATACGAGAAAATTTTGGTGAAATTGCTCATGAAGTGGACAAACAATCAAGCGATGGATATCGTGTGATTGCTTTAGGTGTGACCGATGAGTCAATTGTCGACAATCAAATTAAAGGAAAAGTGACACCGCTCGCACTTATTATGATCGAAGATACAATCCGACCAGACGCCATTGAAACGATTGAATATTTTAAATCACATAATGTTGATTTAAAAGTTATTTCTGGTGATAATGCACAAACTGTATCACGTATTTCTCAACGCGCGGGCGTAGAAAATGCAGATAAATATATTAGCCTTGAAGGCATGCATGATAAAGAAATTGTAAGAGCCGCATCACGCTATACTGTGTTTGGTCGAGTCTCTCCTCAACAAAAGAAACTATTGATTGAGTCTTTAAAGAATAACGGTAGAACGGTTGCGATGACTGGTGATGGTGTCAATGACATCCTTGCATTAAAAGAAGCGGATACGTCCATTGCGATGGCTTCAGGTAGTGAAGCTGCACGTAACGTATCGCATTTAGTTTTATTAGATTCTAATTTCTCATCAATGCCTAAAGTCGTAAGTGAAGGCAGACGAGTCATCAATAATATTCAACGTGTCTCGACATTGTTTTTAACGAAAACCATCTTTTCATTTTTATTAGCTATTGTTGCAATCATTCGAAAAGGTGTTTATCCAATTAGTCCAAGTCAACTGGTGTTAATTGATTATTTGGTGATTGGTATTCCATCATTCTTATTAGCTCTTGAACCAAATAATAAACTTGTTAAAGGTAAATTCTTATGGAACATCTTAAAAGCTGCATTACCCGGAGCGCTGATTGTTTTGATTAACAGTGTCATTATCTTTGCATTTGAAGACACTTTAACGATGTCACAAACTGTAACATCAACACTCATTGTTATTTCAGCAACTGTTGTTTCCTTAACTGTATTGTATAGAGTTTCAACACCATTTAATAAAATGCGTCGAACACTATTCTTCTTTATGGTTTCAGCATTTGTATTAGCAATTATCTTTATTCCGCATTTCTTTAGTTTTTCACCATTCTATCACCAAGACTTCTATACTGTTGAACCATTAACACTTGCTCAGATTTTATTGTTGATTGTATTAGCGCAAGCAACATTCCCACTCATGTATGTGCTATCGAATCTTTACGGATGGATTAAAGGCTTTATCAAACTTATCCTTAATAAACTCGCAGACATGCAATAAAGCAAGAATGAGGGCGATTAACGCCCTCTTTTTTAAATCTTTTTTTCAAAATATAAATCCATTAATTTTATCAAATTAGATAGGATGATGGTGGAGGGATAAATCATGATTATTTATGGGAAAAATGTGATTAAAGAAGCGATTTTTTCAAATCGACCAATTTATAAGCTGTGGATTGATGAAAAATTTTCTGATCATCATTTTTTAGTGTTTTTACAAGATAAAAAGCAAACCTATGAAAAAGCATCTAAAGGAAAACTTAATGAACTTTCTGAAAATGGATTACACCAAGGAGTGGTTGCTGACGTAAAACCATATGAAACTTTTGAGTTACTTGACAAAATTGATCCATCTAAAAATCAAAGATTTATAATCTTAGATGGTATTGAGGACCCCCATAATTTAGGCGCAATCATGCGAACTGCTGAAGCAGTAAATATTGATGGCATTATTATGAGCAAGCGTGGTCAAGTTCAGCTTAATCAAACCGTAGCTAAAGTTTCTGTAGGTGCGATTGAGCATGTTCCAGTCATTTTGGTATCAAACATCAATCAAGCCATTCAAACATTAAAAGACCATCGCATCCTAGTCGTAGGAACTGATGGACAATCAGATGTATATTATGATCAAATACCTCAAGATGAATCTCTTGCTATTGTGCTAGGAAACGAAGGCGAAGGTATTAGA
>JAFGTQ010000059.1 GCA_016934015.1 Acholeplasmataceae bacterium
GCTATTTTTGATTTTGAAGGATTTTTAGATGGTGCACCATTTGATGGTGGTAAAGCTGAAAATTATTCATTAGAAATTGGATCAGGTCAATTTATTCCTGGTTTTGAAGATCAAATGGTTGGATTGAACCCAGGTGAAGAAAAAGATTTAAATGTGACTTTCCCAGAAAATTATCAAGCTGAAAACTTAAAGGGTAAAGCAGTTGTTTTCCATGTGAAACTTCATGAAGTTAAACGCCTAGTTGGTGCTGATCTCAATGACGTATGGGTTGAATCTTTAAAGCGTGATGATGTGAAGACTGTGGATGAACTCAAAGCTTCAACACGCAAGCAATTAGAAGATACAAAAAAACAAGAAGCTGAACGTGCAACGACTGAAGAAGTGATGAACAAAGTGTTAAGCAATGCGAAAGTTGAAATTCCTGAAGAAATGATTGAAGAAGAACTTTCAAACTATAAGTCAAACGTTGAACAACAAGCAAAACAATACGGTTTAGAAATGGATATGTTCTTACAATTATCCGGTGTGACAAAAGAACAATTCGAAGTACAAGCTTTAGAAGAATCAAAACGTCGTGTGAATACTACACTTGTGATGGAAGCTATTGCTAAAAAAGAAGACATTAAGTCAACTGAAGCTGAACTAGCTGAAAAATATGAAGAACTTGCAAAACGTTACAATATGCCAGTTGAAGAAATTAAGCGCTACATCCCTGAAAATTTACTAGAAAGCGATATCGCGATTCAAAAAGCATATCAACTTGTCTTAGATTCAGTCGTTAAAAAGTAGTCTTGAGGAGTTTAACTCCTCTCTTTTTAATCCCTTGATTGGCACTCGTGTATAACGATTGCAAATCTTTAGAAATGTGCTATAATGAAAATGAAACAAAAAGAAGGACGTGACATAATGGAACTCGCTAAAAGTTTACCGGCGATTGTTGTGCGTGGCACGATGCCAATCCCGAATAATGATTTTCGGATTGAAGTCGGTCGTAAAATATCATTAAAAGCCGTTGAAGAAGCTGAAAAAAACTTTGGTGGTTACGCGATTGTTTTGATTCAAAAGAATCCAATGATCGAAGAACCTACCACAGAAGATATTGAACCCTATGGCGTACTCGCTAAGGTTCAAATGAAAATTAAATTACCGAATGATGCGTATAAAGTGAAACTTACCATCATTTCAAGAATTAAGGTTAAAGAATATTTCCTCATTGACCCTTATTTTGTGGTGGAATATGATGAATTGGAAACACAAATTGGAAATGTCGATGAAGAAGTGACTTTAGTGAAGATGATTGTCACTGAAGTGGCGAATCATAATCAAACGATTTTACAACCGAATAATCAAGTGATGGAAAAGATCCAACAAGGACTAACTTCAGAGAAGGTTTGTGATATCGTCGCATTCAATTTAAAATCTCCAGATCAAACGAAATATCGTTATTTAGAAGAACTTGATTTGAATAAGCGTTTAAGAATGCTGATTGAAGATATTCAGAAACAAAAGATGATTGTTGATCTTGAACAAAAGATTAACGATGAAATCAAGAAATCGATTGATGAAAATCAAAAAGAATATTATTTAAGAGAAAAAATGCGTGCGATTCAAAATGAATTGGGCGATAAAGCGAAAAAAGAAGAAGAAATTGATGAACTACGCACGAAGATTTTAAAAGCGAAGATGCCAAAGAAGATTGAAGAAAAAGCGCTTCAAGAACTTGCAAGATATCAATCGACACCAGCTGCAATGGCAGAATCATCGATTATTAAAACTTATTTAGATTTATTAGTTGATCTTCCTTGGAAAAAGTCATCAAAAGATAATGTTGATTTAAATAAGGTTAAACAAAAACTTGATGAAAATCATTATTCTTTAGAAAAAGTGAAAGAAAGAATTATTGAGTATTTAGCAGTCAAAATTATGACTAAGCGTAATCCTCAAACCATTTTGTGTCTTGCAGGGCCTCCAGGGGTTGGTAAAACTTCATTGGCCATTTCAATCGCTGAAGCACTGAACCGAAAGTTTGTGAAACAATCTTTAGGTGGCGTGAGAGATGAATCTGAAATTAGAGGACATAGAAGAACCTATATAGGTGCGATGCCAGGACGAATCATTAAAGGCATGAAAGATGCAGGAACTGTCAATCCAGTCTTCTTACTCGATGAAATCGATAAGATGAGTAGTGATTTTAGAGGTGATCCAGCATCAGCAATGCTTGAAGTTTTAGATCCTGAACAAAATGCGAAGTTTAGTGATCATTACTTAGAAGAACCTTACGATTTGTCTCAAGTATTATTCATCACGACGGCGAACTATTTAGAAAATGTACCTGCACCGCTTAGAGACCGGATGGAAATTGTTGAATTATCGTCTTATACCGAACAAGAAAAATTCCATATTGCAAGACTTCATTTAATTAAAAAACAATTAAAGAGTCATGGCATTAATGAAAAACAATTTACAATCACCGATGATGCTATCTATTTTATCATCCAACATTATACAAGAGAATCAGGTGTCCGTGAACTCAACCGTTATATTGGTGCTTTAGTGCGTAAAGCGATCAAAGAGATATTACTGACGAAAAAACCAAAGGTCGAAATTACTAAGGATAATATTATTTCTTATATTGGTAAAGAACGCTTTGTCCATAACTTAGCTGATGAAAAAGAACAAATCGGTGTCGTCACTGGACTTGCCTATACGGCGTTTGGTGGGGATACACTTCCTGTTGAAGTCACTTATTATAAGGGCAATGGTAAATTACTTTTAACCGGTAAATTAGGGGATGTCATGAAAGAAAGTGCGCAAACCGCCCTTTCATTCGTGAAATCAAAAGCTGCACTATTTAATCTTGATCCAGAAATCTTTAATGTGAATGATTTCCACGTTCACGTTCCCGAAGGTGCAATTCCAAAAGATGGACCATCAGCTGGGATTACAATGGCAACCGCGATTTATTCAGCTGCGAGCCAAAAATATGTGCGTAAAGATGTCGGGATGACCGGTGAAATTACGTTACGTGGTTATGTGCTTCCGATTGGTGGATTAAAAGAAAAAGCGATTGCTGCGCACAGAAGTGGTTTAAAAACTATTTTAATTCCGAAGGAAAATCAGAAAGATATTGATGATATTCCAGAAGAAGTTAGAAATGCTTTAGAGATCATCCCTGTTGAAAATATTACCGATGTCTTTCAATATGCGCTAAAATAATGTATAATTAAGTAGTCTTCGGACTACTTTTTTTATGGAAAGGAAACGAAATCAATGATTAGAGATGCCGAGTACATTAAAAGCTTAAGATACTTAAAAGATGAACCTGAACAATACCCGAAAGTCTTACTTCTTGGTCGAAGTAATGTCGGGAAAAGTTCATTTATTAATGCTTTAACGAATCGTAAGGATTTAGCGAGAGTCTCTAAGACACCGGGAAAAACCTTACTTTTAAATTATTTTTTAATTGATCATAAATATTACATTGTGGATGCTCCGGGTTATGGTTATGCGAAAAGGTCAAAATCGATGAAAGATGATTTCGTGATGATGCTTGAAGAATTTATTATGAGTGCTCCACAATTATCTTTAGTGGCGATTTTAATGGATTTTAAAGTTGGACCAACCAAAGATGATTTAGAGACACTTTCTTTTATCCGTTCTCTTAGAAAAGAAGTTTTAGTAATCTTAACGAAAACGGATAAAGTGCCAGTCACACATCAAGCAAGACAAATGAAAAACATTCGTTCAATCTTGCCTACTGATCTCTTTATGATTGAAATATCGAATACAACCAAACGTAATTTACATAAAGTTGAAGAAATATTTGATGCGTTATCCAAGGAGGAAGACCATGAAGCCTAAAGTTCTTATCATGACGGATTCAACATCCGATTTGTCAAAGAAATTATTGGATCAACGGAAAATCGTGAGTGTCCCACTTTATGTGAATTTCACCGATGAGATTTATCGTGATGGCATTGATTTAACGACAGAAGAACTTTATCGTAAAGTCGAAGAAAAAGGTGTATTACCCACAACATCTGCCGTATCGCCTGGTGATTTCATTAAAGTCTTTCAAAAATATGTCAATCTTGGCTATGACATTCTCTATATGGGGATTGGTGCGAAATTATCAGGGACTTTTCAATCAGCATTGATTGCGAAAGATGAAGTGGATCCTGATAAAATTCATTTAATTGATTCCATGAATTTATCCTCTGGAATTGGTTTACTCGTTTTAAAAGCGTGTGATTTTCGCGATCAAGGGCTCAATGTTTTAGAGATTAAAGAAAAGATTGAAAAGCTTGTCCCACTAGTCCGTGCACAATTTGCTATTTCAACACTCGATTATTTGCACAAAGGTGGAAGAGCATCAGGAACAGCGAAAATGATGGGGACAATCTTAGGAATTAAACCGATTATTAAAGTCGTTGATGGTAAACTTGATGTCTATAAAAAACCTGCGGGTAAAATGTCAAGAGCACTCGATATCATGCTCGATGATTTCTTTCGTGAAATCGATAACCTTGATTTAGACTATGTATTTGTCACGCATAGTTTCGCGAATAAACAAGCTGTTTATATGATGGATAAAGTCAAAGAAAAAGTCAAGGTGAAACATTTAATCGAAGGTCAAGCTGGTTGTGTGATTGGCACACACTGTGGTGCAGGAACCATCGGAATTTTATACATTGTAAAATCTTAATTTTATGTTAAACTATATTTAACAGCCATGAAGAGGAAGAGTAATGAAACAAGCGTTCTTAGAGAGGGATCGATGGTGAAAAATCCTAACGACTTATTCATGAAGGTAGCCTTGGAGCTGATTTAGTGAAATCATAGTAGCTAAATCCGAATCACTCACGTTACGAGATTTGAGGGCTAGGAATTCCTAGAACTAAGGTGGTACCGCGATCATTCGTCCTTAGCAATAAGGGCGTTTTTCTTTTATAGAAGGTGGAAAACATGAAACAAATTACAACCGAACGATTAATTTTAAGAGATTTAAAATTGAGTGATCTTGATCACTTTTATCACTATGCCAAAAAGGATAACATCGGACCCATGGCTGGATGGCATCCTCACAGATCCATTGAAGAATCCGAAATGATTTTAAAAATGATGATCAATGATCAAGATGTTTGGGGAATCACGTTAAGAGATAATGATGATTTAATTGGAACGATTGGACTTCATGTCAGAACCTTTGATAATGCCCTTAAAAACCAAAAAGAAATTGGGTATGTCATTGATGAACCCTATTGGGGAAAAGGTTACATGGTAGAAGCCGTGTCCGCATTAATTCAGTATGCTTTTCGAGTGGAAGGCTTAGATGCTGTTGTTTGTGGCCATTCATTGAAAAATATGCAATCGAAACGCGTCATTGAAAAAACGAAGTTTCAGTTTTCACATACCGAAATGAGAGAAGATTTTAACAAAAATCCCATCGAGATTTACATGTATAAGATCAGTAAATGGGATTATTTAGGAGGACCAAATATGAGTCAATTAAAACCAAAATATGATTTTAAAGAAGTTGAAGAAAATCGTTATGATCTTTGGCTAGAAAAAGGATATTTTATGAGTGGGGATCAAAAAAAACCACCTTACACAATTGTCATCCCACCACCCAATGTCACAGGAAAACTTCATTTAGGTCATGCATGGGATAATACACTTCAAGATATGATTATCAGAAGAAAACGCATGCAAGGCTTTGATGCGCTTTACCTACCTGGGATGGA
>JAFGTQ010000060.1 GCA_016934015.1 Acholeplasmataceae bacterium
ATGACTACACAAGCAGATATCGTAACGGTTGCGAAAACTATGAATATCAATGTCGAAGATGAACAATTTTGGATGGATTCACTTGAAATGGTGAAAAAAGACATCGATGAAGTCATTTCATTATTCCACAAAGTGGTATAATTGAAAGAGAATTGAAAGAGTCTTTTTAGTATCCTATTTTTAAATGGAAGAGGGGTATATGCATGCAGAATCAAGTTTATGAACAAGAAAATGAGATTTCATTAGTTGATTTATTTCTCATGATTAAAAAGTATTTCTTATTTTTAGTGATCTTCACATTATTAGCTGGTGGGATTGCTGCAATCTATGTTTACAATATTGCACCAAAGACCTACCAATCGGATGTTCAAATTGTTGTTACTGGTCAACATCAAGCGGTGAAAGACTTTTTAATGAGTGATATTGTCATTCAAGAAACTATCAAGAGTTTAAATCTCGATATTGATCCAATGACGGTAAAAGAAGGATTTACGATTACATTCAATACATCTAGTAAGATAATCGATATAAGTCTTAAATTAGACTATAAAAATTATAGTCGAATGATTTTAAATGCGATGATGATTGAAAGTTTAGAAATCATTGAAAATAATCCAGCCTATGTTTCATTTGAAGGTGTCATTTCGTATCCATCTTATGCATCTTTAGAAGAAAGAATCGCACCTAATTATTTTTTAGTGATTTTTATTGGCATGTTACTTGGTGGGATTGTTTCCTTAGGTTATGTGTTTGTTAAAGAAATGATGTTTCCAAGATATGCGACTAAAGAAGCACTTGAAAAGAGTCTTGAATGTGACTGTTTAGGATTAATTCCTTTATATGAAGAAATTGGAGGACAGAAAAATGCTTAAATTCCAATGTCCGTTTAAACAAACATTTGAATATTCATTTGTGGTATCTAAAGAAAAACCTTCAGATTTAGTGTCCTTAGCCTATGAAAAAGCGTTTGATAATCTCTTATATGCAAATCTTGATGACAAATATAAAGTCATCTCCATCATTCCGACGATGAAACATGATCATCAAGCAAATCTTGTGGTGAATCTTGCATATCAACTCAAGAAGAAAAATCAGAAAGTTTTAGTGATTGATCTAGATTTTAGAGCACCAAGATTACAAGTTGTATTACAATCAGGCATGGAACAAGGCATTTATCATCATCTATTTAAAGGACTTGATGCTAAAAAAACAATACTTCATGATAAAACCTATGGGTTTGATGTTATCTTAGTTGGTCAAGAAATCAATTCTGTCACTCAAGTGTTAGAATCTAAAAAATTAAGTGATTTTATTGAAACCATGAAAAGTGATTATGATGTGATCTTATTGATTGCTCCATCCTTAGCTTATAACAAAGATGGATTAAGCATTGCGAAGTTATCAGATGGCATTCTTTATATCGTATCGAAGAAATATTCAAATAAACAAATCGTTGATTCAAGTTATTTTCAATTAAAACAGCTTCAAGTTCCAATTTTAGGATCATTACTCATTGATTATAAGGAACATGAGAAAATCTTAGGGATTCCATTACTTTAGCAAAAGGCACTCTAGGTGCCTTTTTCTATCACTGTTTTATGGATACGCTTTCATATTTCTTTGTGTTATACTTGTAGTATAAGGAGTAAGCATTATGGCATACGTAGAAATTGGTAATCTCTATTACTTCATGTATATTCTTATCGCAATCTTTTTTACATTTTTAACGATAAAATTCTTAAATCATAAAAGCTCTCGCTTTCAATATTGGTTTATCTTTTTTTTGATTATGCTAGGATTTACCATTCACTTTTTAAAAGTCTTAATTCCGCCTTATCACTTGGTGGATCCAGTATGGGCAAAGATGACGTTTGAAAATATTTGTGCGACTTCCGCATTAACATTTCCAGTTTTATTCTTTGTCAAAAATAAAACGATTAAAGATTATATGGTCATGGTTGGGGTTGCATCAGGAATTATCACCTATATTTTCCCAGTGGATGTGATGAGTGCTTATTTTAACGGTGATATCTTAACGAGTGCTCAAATTGAGTTATATAAACAAGCCTTTAGTATCGAAACCATTCGATTTTATTTATCGCATTTTTTAATCTTTTTACCACCATTTTTAATGCTACATTATAAATTCCATGAACTCTCCATTAAACGTGCATATCGTGCACCTTTTATGTTGTTCACGATTTTTATCATTATCTTTGTCAATGAACTGATTGTGACCGCGCTTGGATGGGTACCAAAAGAACAACTCTATGATCCACAACGAAGAAACCCCTCATTTATTTTTGGTGTCAGAGGTGATTTAACTGGACTTGGTGCACTCATCGGTATTTTCGTTCCATTTTTCTTACGAACGAATGTCACAGGTTCAGGATTCTTCCCAGTCTTATGGTTACTTGGACCAACGCTCGTTTATGGTGGGATGATTTCTTTAGCATTCATGCTGATTTATGATCGTGAAGAAACATTTAAGTTTTTCCATAAACTATTAAAACTTTCACCAAAAGAATCAACACAACCCAAGGATATGAAATAAATAAAATAAAACAAAACAAATCTGAAAGGAAGTTAATGATGAGAGAAAGACCTAAAGGATTTAAGTATGTCAAGACATCTTTTAATTACATTTCGTATTATAAAGATGGTGCATGGGATGAAGGGGTTTTAAGAAAAGAAGATACACTCACAATTTCTGCAACCTCAACATCTATTCATTATGGTCAACAATGTTTTGAAGGATTAAAAGCTTATCGAAGAAAAGATGGTCAAATTCAACTTTTTAGAATTGAAGACAATGCCAATCGTTTCAAGTTAAGTTGTGAAAGATTGGCCATGCCGATCATTTCAACCGAAAAGTTTATTGACGCTGTTAAAAAAACAGTGAAAGCGAATGAAGACTTTGTTCCTGATTATGGGTATGGTGAAACTTTATACATCCGACCTTTTATGATTGGTGTTGGAAATAACTTAGGACTACGTCCATCCTCGGAATACATTTTTAGTGTCATTGTATCCCCAGTAGGACCTTATTTTTCGGGTATTGCGAAACCAGTGGATATGATGGTTAGCCCTTATGACAGAGCTGCACCTCATGGTACTGGTGATGTTAAAGTTGGTGGTAATTACGCAGCATCCTTAAAAGCACAGCTTGAAGCTAAAAAATTAGGATTTGCGGATTGTATCTTTTTAGATCCTAAAACTCATTCGAAGATTGAAGAAGTTGGGGTTGCGAACTTTTTTGGAATTACAAAAGACAAAAAATATATCACACCCAAATCACCTTCAATTTTAAATTCAATTACTAATCGTTCTTTAAAATGGTTAGCGATGCATGTCTTAGACTTACAAGTACTAGAAGAAGATATCTTTATTGATGAACTTGATCAATTTGAAGAAGCTGGAGCTTGTGGGACGGCAGCTGTTATTTCACCCATTGGTTCGATTACAAACATTGGAAAAAAACATGTGTTTCCATACCATGACACCATGGGACCCTACACGAAACAACTCTATGATTTATTAACGGGTATCCAATTTGGTGATATCAAAGATCCAAATCATTGGGTCACAGTTTTAGAATAAAAACATTCAAGGTTGAACATTTGTTTCAACCTTTAAATTTATACTTGATTCTTTATAAAAATAGGACTATAATAAATTAGTTTTGGAGGTATTTTTATGAAATTAATCATCTTTATTATGAATCGTGTTGAAAAATTAGATAAGCTCATTCGTGAGCTTCATCAAAAAGGCATTAAAGGGGCTACCATCTTAAGCAGTACTGGGATGGCACAAAAACTTTTAGCCAATGAAGATACAGCATTTATTGGCAGTTTAAAAGCTCTTTTTGATAATCCTCGTGTGGAATCAAAGGTTATTATGACAGTGGTCAAAGAAGACCAAATTGGTATCGTTTATCAAGCGATTGAAGATATCGTTGGAGACCTATCTCTTCCGAATACAGGAATTGTTTTTACGGTTGATGTAGCACAAGTGAAAGGTTATACAAAGGCTATATAATATGCAGATCTTATTTCACATGGCAATCTTGATTGCAACCGGTCTATTATTTGGCAAGATTGCAAAATATGCGAAACTTCCAAACGTTACAGGATATTTAGTAGGTGGTTTACTCATTGGACCGAGTTTACTTGGCTTAGTGAATGAGGATGCCATCCAAAGTTTAGGTTTAATTTCAACTGTTGCTTTAGGATTCATTGCATTCTCAATTGGGAATGAAATG
>JAFGTQ010000061.1 GCA_016934015.1 Acholeplasmataceae bacterium
CATTTTGGTGTGCAAATTCATATAAAATTATTTAATAAGACTAGCGAATTTCTTCACAGTACGAATCATTTGTGCTGTAAAGCTCATTTCGTTATCATACCATGACATGACTTTAACTAATTGTTTTCCATCATATTCGATTACTTGTGTTGTATGTGCATCATAAACTGATCCATAGTGAGTACCGATAACGTCTGAAGAAACGATTGGATCAAAGCTGTACTTAAGTGTTTCATTCGCACCCTTTTTGAATGCTTCATCAACTAGTTCAAGTGTTACTGGCTTTTTAAGTTCAACTGTTAAGTCAACAATAGAACCAGTAATCGTTGGAACACGTAATGCAGTACCGTCAAGTTTACCCTTTAAATGAGGTAAAACAAGACCGATTGCTTTAGCAGCACCTGTAGAACTTGGAATAATGTTTGAAGCTGCAGCACGACCACGACGAGCAAAAATTCCTTTTTTATGTGGTTGGTCCATGAGAGATTGGTCATTTGTGTATGCATGAACGGTTGTCATCATACCACCTACAACACCAAAATTATCATCTAAAACTTTAACGAGTGGTGCTAAGCAGTTCGTTGTACATGATGCTGCACTGATAATTCTTTCTGAACCATCTAATACATTATCATTGACATTGTAAACAATTGTCTTCATTTCTCCAGTTGCAGGAGCACTGATTACAACTCTTTTCGCGCCAGCTTCTAAATGCCAACCAGCTTTTTCAACATTTGTAAATAAACCTGTACATTCTAAGACAACATCAACACCGAGTTTGCCCCATGGTAAAGCTTTTGGATCTTTTTCAGCAAAGATTGGAATAACTTTCCCATCAACCACGAGATTACTTTCATCAAATGATACACCATCATTCTTGAAATTACCTTGAGCTGTATCATATTTTAATAGATAAGCAAGTGTTTCAGCATCTGTCAAATCGTTAATTCCAACAATATCAAATTGTTTGTCATCAGCCATCAGACGAAATGCAAGACGACCAATGCGGCCAAATCCGTTAATTGCTACTTTAATAGCCATATTATAAATCTCCTCCTTGAAATGTTTTTCACATGAATATTTTACCATTACTGGCAATATTTTCAAATATATTGACGCTGGTTCGTAAATGTAAACGTTTTTGCTTTCAATTAAACCCCTATTTTGTTATAATTTAATTGCATACCAGTTCATAAAAAATGAAGGATGGTGTCAAAATGACAAAGAACATCGAGATTGAATTTAAAACCATTGTATCAAAAGACCAGTATGAAACATTACTTAAACGTTTCCAACTTGAGGATAACGTTTTTAAACAAGTAAATTATTATTTTGATACCGATGATTATCAACTTAATCAGAAGCAAGTTGTCCTTCGGATTCGTAAAAAGAGTGAAAATTATTACAAAGTCACCTTAAAAAGTCAAAGTGATTTTGGAGCATATGAAAATCATTTATTACTTACAAAGTCACAAGCTGAAGAGATGATCCAACATGGTTTTCAAACAAAAGATTATTTTGATGATCTTGATTACTTTGTCACATTTAAGGTTAGCTTAGATAATTATCGTGTCAGTACTCCATACTTAGATGGCGTCTTATTTCTGGATCGCTGTGAATATTGTAATACAGTGGATTATGAAATCGAATATGAAGTCAATAACTATCATGAAGGTCTAAAAATCTTTGAAAACTTTCTCAATGAACATGGAATTGATTATCAAGCCACAAAGCGAAAAAGTGAACGAGCATTTACATGTAAAAGATAGCGTCGGCTATCTTTTTTTGTTTATTGACATTCTACGCATTTAAAACTATAATTAGTATAGAGAAAAGCGAGGAATTATTTATGAAAGAACGTAGTTTACTACATTTTATGGCCGCAATGGTCGTTAGCATTCTTACTTTGATATCCTTTATCGTGATGTTCGCAACTTGGTCTAAAGCTTATGCAGATGACATTATCCCGGCATTTTATATTCTATTAATTCCTAGCGTCATTTTGTGGTTAGGTTGGTTTATCGAAGATAATGGATTCCTTTTAGTTGGTTCTACAATTGTAACTCTTCTTTTTATTCAACATTTAAACACCATCTCGATTTTAGGAAATGATATATTTATTACACCTTCTTATGCTCCGATTGTCAGAACCATTTATGTTCTAACATTTGGATTACTCCTAGGATCTGGTGTTTTAGGTTTCTTAGCTTCTTATTTTATCAATAAAAACAAAGCATAAAAATAAGGGAATCCGAAGATTCCCTTTTTTATTGGTGTTGTTGCTGACCCTTCTTTATTTCGTCAAAATAGCGTTTTAATGCGCTTTGATAGTCACAATGTTCACCCATTGGGCAATCAACACACATGATTAGTTCTCTAAGTCTCTTAGGAATAAACACGCGGATTTCTTCATCATTATACCCTACTTGCATTTTGTCATCATCAATAATAATCGGGCGTTTTAAAACGCTTGGATTATCAATAATAAACGCCTTGAGTTCACTAATACGCATATCTTCAACATCAAGATCTTGTTCTTTAAATACTTTTGATCTTGTTGAAATAATGTCCTCAAAACCATTCTCAGCGTTTTCTAACATCCGGTCAATATCTTCTTCTGTTATCCGCTGATTGAAGAGGTTTTTTTCTTGATAAGAAATCTTATGATCATCTAGCCACTTTTTCGCTTTCCGACATGACGAGCAACTTGGGGTTGTAAAAATTGTAATCATTGTCTTCCTCCTTCTTGGAGCATAGGTTTCAGCCTATAGCACATGGTAAAGTGTCTATCCAGGATTTCCCTGCTGCTTAATTATATAATTATTTAGATGTTTTTTCAACACTGGTTTAGACATTTATCATGATTTACCATATTTCAACTTCATCGATTAGGAAAAACTTACAAAATGCATTATAATGATAAAAAAGACTATGAAAGGACCTATATTATGTCAACCTGGAATTTATCTATTTTCTACCCAAATTTAGAAGCATGGGAAAATGATTTAAAGCTTTTTCAACCTCACATTGAGAAACTCGCTTCTTTTCAGGGCAAGCTCCATAATTTTGAAGATTTTAAAGCGTTTTATCTTGCTGAAGAGGAAGCCTCAAAATTGCTTTATAAGCTTTATGCTTACATTCACTTAAGTAGCGATTTAAATTTGAAGAATCAAGTAAATTCTTCAAAATATCAACAATTATTGTTATTATTATCACAACTAAGTCAAAAAACTTCGTTTGTTTCACCTGAACTCATCTCGATTGGTGAAGAAAAAATCATGGCTTTTGTTGATAAAGATGCTTTCTTAAAAACTTATCGTTTTCAAATGCAAAAGCTCTTCTTCCAACAAAAGCATGTCTTATCTGCAGAACAAGAAAAGATTTTATCCAATTTTGGACCCACACGTAGCATTCCATCATCGCTCTATCAAGGTTTAGCAATTGTGGATGCTAATGATGAAAAGATTACTTTAAGTAACGGAAAAGAGTTAACAATCACACAATCAAATTATCGCTCTTTGATTCCAACTGTTCCAACTGCTGAAGATCGTAGACTTATTTTTGAAGCTGCTTTTAAGCGTTATAAAACAAATAAAACAGCGTTCGCGAGTACCTATAATTTAGTTTTACAACAACTTGCTGCAAACTTTAAATCACGGAATTACGCATCAGCACTTGAAGCAGCATTATTTGGAAATAATATTCCTGTAGAAGTCTTTCACAATTTAAAAGATGTTGCTTATGAAAATACTGCTTCAATCAAGCGATATATTAGACTTAGAATGAAGGCTTTAAGTTTAGAAAAATATCATACTTACGATCGTTTCTTACAACTTACGAAGGATGAAACGAAATATTCATTTGAAGAAGCTCGAAAGATCTTCTTTAAATCGATTGAAAAATATGATCAAGAATTCATTAATCATCAAAAAGATGCTGTTAAAGATGGTTTTGTCGATGCATACCCACAAGATGGCAAGCGTACTGGTGCTTATTCTTCTGGTTTCTATGGATATCATCCATACATTTTGTTAAACCATGATGAAACATTAGATTCAGTATTTACTCTTGCCCATGAAGCCGGTCACAGTGCACATACTTTATTTTCAAATGAAAACCAACCGATGGCTTCAGCAGATTATACAATCTTTGTAGCTGAAATCGCATCAACCTTTAATGAGCATGGTTTACTTGATTATTTAATTTCCCAATCTACCTCAAAGAATCAAAAAATCGCACTTTTAGAAAAAGCACTTGACGGTATTATGGGAACATTCTTTAGACAAACTTTATTTGCTACATTTGAATTTGAAGCGAATAAATTGGTTGAACAAGGGATCCCAATTACCGATGAATCTTTATCTAAAATCATGATTGATTTATACAAACATTATTACGATTTAGACATTACTGAAGAAGATGGTAAACAATATGTATGGGCATACATTCCTCATTTATTCCATACACCATTTTATGTTTATCAATATGCAACAAGTTACAGTGCTTCATTAAAAATTTATGAAAATGTGAAAAATAATGTACCTGGAGCAATGGATAACTTTAAAGGTTTGTTAAAGTCTGGTGGTAGTGATTATCCGGTTAACCAAGCTGCGAAAGCTGGAGCAGATTTAACAAATAAAGAAACATTCATGGCAGTCATCACACGTTTTAACAGTTTGATTGATCAACTAGAGAAAGTACTTGAAGAATAATTCATATTCAGTTATAATGAAATTGCAATGAAGAGGAAGAGTAACTTACAAATGTTGATTTAGAGAGTCAGTGGAAGGTGAAAACTGATGAGACTAGTGAGCGAATGGACCTTGGAGCAAACAAAACGGATCAATTGATCCATAAGGGCTAGATGCTAATCTAGAACTAAGGTGGCACCGCGTATAAAAATACGTCCTTAGATTTTTCTAAGGGCGTTTTATTTTTTGGAAAGGAAAATATATGAAAAGATTATTATCAGGCATCCAGCCTACAGGCAAATTAACGTTAGGAAACTATATTGGTGCATTGCAGCAATTCGTGAAATTACAAGATGAACTAGAGGACACTGAACTCTTCATTTTTATTGCTGACTTACATGCTATTACAATACCTCAAAATCGTCAAGAGTTAAAGAAAAATATCCGAAGCGTTGCTGCACTCTATGTGGCATGTGGATTAGATCCAAATAAAGTTAACCTTTTTGTTCAATCTGAAATACCTGAACATGCTCAATTAGGTTATGTCATGGAATCAACTGCTTATGTTGGTGAAATGGAAAGAATGACACAGTATAAAGATAAAAAGGGTAAACAAGCTGAAGGTATAAGAACATCTTTATTAACCTATCCAGCGCTTATGGCAGCTGATATATTACTTTATGATGCTGACATCGTTCCAATTGGTGATGATCAAAAACAACATCTCGAATTGACACGTAATTTAGCCGTTCGGTTTAATAACGCTTATGGACAAACCTTTACAGTGCCTGAAGGATATTACACAAAAACTGGTGCTCGAATTATGTCATTAACTGAACCGACTAAAAAAATGTCAAAAAGTGCTGAGAATCCAAAATCATATATTCTTCTGCTTGATGATTTAGCTCAGGTTCGAAATAAAATCAAGAGTGCCGTTACCGATTCAGATGGTTTGATTAAATATGATCCAAAGAAAAAACCAGGAATCTCTAATCTTTTAACTATTTACAGTGCGTTAACAGAATACTCGATTAAACAGCTTGAAGAAATGTATGAAGATAAAAATTATCAAGTATTTAAAGCTGATTTAGCAGAAATAGTTGCTGATGCATTACGACCAATACAAAGTAAATATTTTGAGATTATGAATGGTACAGAATTGGATAAAATTCTAGATCATGGTGCTGAAAAAGCACGAGTAGTTGCACAGAGAAAGTTAGTAAAAGTATATAAAAAACTAGGTTTAGGAAGAATACGATAAAAAATGGATGCCCAGGCATCCATTTATTTTTTACTAAAAGCTTCAGTTTCAATCGATGAAATAGGATATTCATTTTCACCATCGATTTGAAGATAAACCGGTTGATCCATTTCAAATGAAATTTTTTGGCCAATATAACAGTCCACAAACTTCTTAAAATGGATATGCCAACCAAAATATATCGTTGGAAAGATGAGGATTAACAACCATTTCGGAATATTCTTCACAATAATTAAATGAAGATTTTCTTCATTTCGATCAGCTTGTGGTGCAATTTTCATACCTCCACCAAAATAACAACCATTCATAATCGACGCAAGCCATAATTTATCTTCATGAAAACTTTTTCCATCGATGGTGATTTTGGCTGCTACAGGTTTAAACTTTGCAAAGCCTTCAAAGGAATGTCTGAAATAATTGATTTTATTTTTTTTAAAATGTGAATGATTAACTAAATATGCAATATATCCATCTAATCCACCACCTACGCCATTCAAAAATAGACGTTTCTTTTGATTATAAGTAATCGTAGGTAAATGTTCTAAAAATGGAGATATTAAAACTAATTTTTCTTTTGTTTTCAAACTGCGAACAAAATCATTTCCCGTTCCAGCTTGATACATATAAATCTTTTGCTTGATTTCTTTATGATTAATCGCATTCACCAACCGATTAATTGTCCCATCCCCACCCACGATAATAATTCTATCATCATGATTAAGTTGATTCACAAATCGATCTACATCATGAATTTCAAGCAAACTATATGTTTCAACATGATTGCCAAATGTTTCCAAATGTGTCACAATCTTTTTAATAAACTTCGGGTTTTTCCCATTCCGAGAAAGTGGATTAAACAATAAAATATCCATATGAACCTCACTTTATCATAGCAAGCGCGTAATTCTTCTTTCCACGACGAATAATTAAATAATGATTGAATAATGTTTTATCTTTTGTTAAAGTCGCATCAATTGAAGTTGCTTTTTCGTCATTCACGACAATCGCTCCACTTTGGATAAATTGTCGAGCTTCTCTTTTAGATGATGCTAATTTAAGATCCACTAAAACATCAAGAATAAGTGTGCCATTTTCAATTGTCTTTGATTCTAATACTTTTTCTAAAATAATGAATTCTTCCTCAGAAAGTGATTGAAAATCACCTGAAAACAAAGCTTCAGTCACTTTAATTGCTTGTTTAAGAGCTTTTTCACCATGAACAAGTGCCACAACTTCAGCAGCTAATTCTTTTTGTGCTAAACGTTTTTCAGGAGCTTCTTGATGATCCTTCATCAATTCGATGATATCATTTTTTGATTTTAAAGTCAGTTGTTTTAAATAATTTTCAACATCTTGATCAGATGCATTTAAAAAGTATTGATAGAGTTCATAAGGTGAAGTCAACTCACGATCTAGCCATAATGCACCTGATTCACTTTTACCAAACTTTGATCCATCCGCTTTTAATAAAAGAGGTGAACTTAAACCTATTGCTTCACTGTTCTCACCTTCCAATTTACGGATGAGTTCTAAGCCTGTTGTAATATTTCCCCATTGGTCAGAACCACCAAATTGCAATTTGCAATCGTAGTTTTTATAGAGATGATGAAAATCAATCGCTTGTATCAGCATATATGAAAATTCGGTGTAGCTAATTCCAATTTCAAGTCGACGTTGAACTGTATCTTTCGCAATCATGTAATTTACTGAAAAAAGCTTACCATAATCACGTAAAAACGAAATCATATCGATATTTTTAATCCAATCATAATTATTGACATAAATTGAATTTGATTCTGGTAAAAACGATGATAATTGTGTTTTAATTTTTTCTGCATTCGCTAATGATTCATCAAGTGTCAATAATTTACGTTCTGCTGTTTGTCTCGGATCTCCAATCAATCCAGTTGCTCCACCAATTAAAACAATAGGTTTATGCCCATATTTCTGTAAAAGGAGCATGCGAACAACTTGGACTAAATGTCCAACGGTTAAAGATTCTCCAGTTGGATCAAATCCACAATAAAATGTGACATGATCATCATTGAGTAATATCTTTGTTTTTTCTTCGTTGCTGACGTCTTTAATTAAGCCACGCCATATTAGTTCTTCATATAAATTCATCGTTATATCCTTCCTTTTTTAAATAAAAACGTCCTTAGAAACTCTAAGGACGTATAAATATACGCGGTACCACCTTAGTTCTAGAATATATTCTAGCACTTATTTTCAATAAAATCTCCACAAGTGTAATTCGAACTTAATTTTCTCTCCATGTTTCACCCTCATGAAGTCTCTATCTTAGGTTTAAAAAGTTTCTACTTTTCTTATGTCAACGATTGATTTAATTGGTTGAATCTCTTTTAACAATATAATGTGGAAGGATAATTCGAATATTATCAACTTCCTTATTATTCATTAATTTCGTGAGTAAACGCATCGATACAGCGCCAATATCATAAACTGGAATATCAATGGATGTTAAGTTTGGTCTAGAAAGTAATGAATATTTTGTGTTTTGGAATCCTGCAATTGCTAAGTCTTTTGGTACATCTCGACCATTATCTCTCGCAATATTCATAAACGACACTGCAATTGAATCACGGACACCAATGGCTGCATCGACCCTTTTATCACTAAAGAATGTCGAAAAGTGTTGACGATTGATTAAGGTATCACCACTAGTTCTAAAGATTTTAGGTTCCATGCCAGCTTCTTGCATTGCACGTGTATATCCAGCTTCTTTTTTATCATTCACTGAATAGCGTCGTGCTGTGCTAAGTAAGTAAATATTTTCTCTTTGATCATCGATTAATAATTTTGTAATTTCATAACCAGCTTTTTCATAGTCAATAGAAACTGTTGGAACATCTGGATCATCGGATACAACATTTGCAAACACAAATGGAATGCTATTTCCCGTGAACATTTTTTTAATTTCATTGACACGCATTTCAGAAAGTTCGTCATTTAAGTACAATACACCATCCACTTGTTCAGCAACAATGTTATGCAATGTGTCAATGACATCCATATCTTCACGCACAGAAAAAAGTTTAATCGAATAATGATAATTTTGTGCAATATCACTAATTCCACCAAGCATTTCAGCAACAGAAGCTCTTGTAATATCTGATATCACAACACCAACTGTAGTTGTTTTTCTGCTTGCTAATCCGCGTGCGATAACATTGGGACGATATCCAAGTTCTTTGATGACCTTTAAGACCCGTTGTCTCGTTTCATCTTTTACTTTTTCTGGATTATTCAATACTCTAGATACCGTTGCTAACGATACACCTGCACCACGAGCCACGTCATAAATGGTCGCATTAATCATGGATACTCACCTTCTTTTCTACATATGAATTCATGTTCATTTTAACACAACATGTAAAGGCTTTCAAGTTATTTATGAAAATATTTTCATTCGCTTACAAAAAAATAAGGAGGCCTTGGCCTCCCTATTAAACGGAACGTTTTTCTTTGATTCTTGATGCTTTTGCTGATAATGTACGGATGTAGTTAAGTTTAGCTCTTCTAACTTTACCGAATCTTGCTACTTCAATCCGATCAATGGATGGTGAATGTACAGGGAATGTACGTTCTACACCAATGCCATATGAAACTTTACGTACTGTAAATGTTTCTGAAATTCCGCCACCTTGTCTTTTTATCACGAGACCTTCGAATAATTGTAGACGTTCGCGGTTTCCTTCTTTAATCTTAACGTATACTTTAACAGTATCACCAGAATTAAAAGTTGGAACTTCTTTTATATAGGATTGAGTGATTTGTGCAATCAGCGCTTGCCCTTTTAATCTTGCCATGTTCGACTCACTCTCTTTCTTCCAATGTTCTTATCGATCTTTTTTGACAGCGGACCATTGTGTTTTTTTAAGGCCAATTTATTATATCAAAGTTATCGAAAACATGCAACCATGATTTCTTATAGCTTTCATACCTTTTTTGAATTGCTTTTTATTTCTTCGATTTTTTTTGCTTGAACATCTGATTTTTTGATGTTTTTAAGCAAATCCGATCGTTTTAAAACCGTATTTTTTAGTCGCATTTCTTCGCGCCATTTCATGATTTCTTGATGATTTCCTGATAATAAAACTTCTGGAACAAGATGCCCTTTATAATCGTTTGGTTTTGTATATTGAGGATATTTCAACCAACCATTTTGCAAAGAATCTTCTTCTGATGAATCTTCATGAATCACACCAGGAACCAATCGAATCACTGCATCTGAAACAATCATCGCTGGAATTTCACCACCGGTTAATACATAATCTCCAATAGATAATTCTTCATCAATATAGTTTTCTATACGTGCATCAATACCCTCATAATGACCACAAATTAAAATAATGTGAGATTCTTTAGCTAGTTTAATTGCTTTTTTTTGCGTAAACTTTTTCCCTTGTGGAGAAAGCAATATTACTTTGGAGTTTTTCTCTCTTAATTTTGTAATTGCATCGTCTAACGGTTGCAATGTCATCAGCATTCCTGCGCCACCCCCATAAGGAGTGTCATCAACTTTTTTGTGCTTGTTTTTCGAATAGTCTCTCAATTGATGTGCATTGATGGATACGATTTTCTGTTCAATCGCTCGCTTAATGATTGATGTTTCTAAAAAGGGGTTAAAAAACTCAGGAAAAATCGTAATAATATCAATTTTCATAAAAGTCCCTCAATAGGTTTAATGATAATTCTATCTTCTAAAACATCATCGATGAATGCTTCATTAAAAGGAACTAATACTTTCTTTTTCTCCATGGTTTCAATCTCTAAAAGATGTCCCTGGGGTACAGGAATAATACTAATGACTGTTCCTAATTTGTGATTATCTTGATCATAAACGATTAAATCAATTAAGTCGCTATAATGATAGTCGTCATCTTCAAGTTCATCATCAATAGATTCGTCACTGAATAAGTCAAATCCCTTAAATGGTTCAATATGATTAATATCATCAATACCCTTGAACTTAACAATCAATATATTCTTCTGGGTGCGGATGCGTTCGATTGTGAAAAATTTCTTTTCTTGTTTATTTAAAAGATAAATTTCTTTACCGACACTAAAACGGTTAAAATCACTCATATTGAAGATTTTAACCTCGCCTTTGATGCCATGTGTGTTCGTGATCTTTCCGATCTTATACATTTTAAATCATCCTTTAGAATGAATCAATATCGATTTGGACACGCTTGCCTTCTTTTGAAGCACCTGCATATACGATGGTACGCATCGCGCTCGCGATTTTTCCACCTTTTCCAATGACACGACCAAGATCTGCTTCATTAACTAAAAGCTGAATTGTGATAGTTTCTTGATCATTCGAAATGATTTTAACGAGAACATCATCAGGGTTCACGACTAATGGCACGATCATATTTTTGATTAATTTTTCAAAATCAACTGCCATGATAAGTTCCCCCTTTTGTTATTTTCCAATAACGTCGTATTTTTTGAATAGGCTACGTACGGTTTCAGTTGGTTGTGCGCCATTTCCTAACCATTTTTGGACCTTTTCAGCATCTACAGAAACCTTGCCAATGAGCGGATCATATGTACCAAGAATTTCTAGGAATCTACCATCTCTCGCGCGATTTGATTCACTTGCTACGACGCGATAAAATGGGCGCTTGTTTGAACCAAAACGTTGCAAACGTAATTTAACTGCCATGTTGTTCACTCTCTTTCTTTTTAATATCCACTACTATTATAATGAAAAAACATTCACTGTCAAGTATTTTTGCTTAACAGTTTAAAAATTTAAATTTTCATCATACATATTGGATTGACTGATTTGTTTAAAGCCTTTGACTTCTTTCAATTGTTTTTTTAGATTTTGTTCGATATCTTTATCGCCGTAGACAATTGCATAACTTGATTTTTCTGAAACATATGCGATATCAACAGGTAGAGTTTTTAATTTTTCAACAACTTTTTTCCCCTGGAAAAATACGATGTAAGCCATACGATTAGCGTACATGACAACTACCTCCTTTTTTGATAATGCCAAATACATCTGGTGTTTTTATATGTGAAGAAACGACTTCAGTTAGTTCTGCCAAAAATGCATTGATCTCAGTTTGCAGAGTTTTTTCTAAAAGAACGTATCGTTTCATTTCTTCAGTTTCATAAAGTTTTCTTTTTGTGTCCGAAAGTAAATTTGAATACTTTTTAAAATCAGGATGATACGTACCGCCATCTTGCATCATTTGAGTGTATGATTCCTTCGCTTGATTAAAGACGTTAATTTCATGGTCATATTTTTTACTAATTTCTTGATTTAGTGTTTTCATTTCTATATAATTTTGGTCTTTTAAGATTTCATCAAGAACTTGATAAGCTTGAATAATGATTTCTGTCATTTAAAGTTCTTCCTTCCTAAATGGATAATAATGTCCTTCTGTTAAATCTCTTAAGTTAAGATTTCCGATTTGAATCCGCTTTAATTTTATCACATCATATCCCAATGATTGAAACATGCGCTTCACTTGGTGAAACTTACCCGTATCAATCGTTAATGTGACAAGATGATTACTAACTTTTATATGTTTCGCTTTTGCTAAATATGGTTCATTAAACTCATCTTTAATCATGACACCCTCAATTAAACTCTCTTGGTCAACAAAGATCCGATTCAATGTCACTTCATAGACTTTATCTAAATGTTTTTTGGGGTGAGTAACTTCATGAACGAATTTACCATCTGTTGTTAAAATCAATAATCCTTCAGCATCCAAATCTAATCGTCCTGCAATTTTAAAATTGAAATGATCAAAAGGTGCTTTTAATAATGAAAAAACAGTTTGATGCATCGTATCTTTATGCGCAGACAAATATCCTTTAGGCTTATATAAAACTAAATTCATATTTTTAAAATAAGGAATAAGTTCTCCATCAATCATTAATTCATTTTGGTCAGGATCAAAATGATAGTCACTCTCTTTTATGACTTGCCCATTAATCATAACTTCATGAGTCAAAAGAAATTTTTTAACCATGCTTCTTCGTTCAATTTTTATGTCACTTAAATGCTTATCGATTCGCATGTGAAATCTCCTTTGTGGTATAATAAAGAGTGAGGTGTTAACTATGATTTTAATGAAAGATATCATCCGTGAAGGACATAAAACTTTAGAAATTGTGGCAAAAGAAGTCAAATTGCCACTCACAAAAGCAGATAAAAAATTGTTAATTGACTTAATGGAATATGTTCAAAATTCTCAAAATGATGAACTGTGTGAAACATATGGTCTAAGACCCGCTGTTGGAATTGCTGCACCTCAAGTCAATGTTTCAAAGAGAATGTTTGTCGCTCATGTACATGATTTTGATGGCATCTTATATTCACATGCATTAATCAATCCGAAAATCACAAAAAGAAGCCAAGATCTTATTTATGTTCCTGGAGGGGAAGGCTGTCTATCTGTCGATCGTGAAACTGAAGGATTAACGCCACGTTATCAATCAATTGTTATGGAAGCTCTAAGATACGATATCCCTAGTGATCAAGTCATGCCAGTTGAATTACATCTTGAAGGTTATGTTGGTATTGTTTTTCAACATGAACTTGACCATCTGGATGGTATATTGTTTACGACAAAATTATTCCCTGAATTACCGCATGCAAAACCAGCTTTTGAATTACTTGAAGACAACTCTTAATACTTTAATTTGATTGTCTGTAATGTCTTCAATGTTTATCTTTTTATCAGGCTCATTTGGATAAAGTCTCTTTTGAAGCGTTTGGATATAAAGTTCCTTACGCTTTTTTTCTTTGCCTAAGATTCGTTTGAAAAACCCTAACTTTTCGGGCTCAAATACTAAATGATTTTCTTTAAAATCATGATCAGCAACTACAATCCCGTCAAACCGATCTCTAATCAATCGTTTGAAAAGATTGAGCATATCTGTCTTTCCATACCCAAGGAGTTGAGGTTGTCCATTAAGATCTTGATCTTTTGCAAAAAAGGCTAACATATATTTTTTTAATAATCGATATGATGTGGTCGATGATTCGCCATTTCTCATCATCATCACCGGATCAAAAGCTATCTTTAACGCCTCAGTTTTTAATTTTTTAAAGATATAGGCATAAACATTTGATTTATAGTTTAAAGATGGTTTGATGATGATTGTTTTTCGATTAATAAGTGCTTGTTCAATAAATGGTTCTAATATTTTTTCAATAACTTTAATTTCCTTAATACAATCATGAAATATAGGTAATTCAAATAATAAATAATCAACTTTTAGTTTTGTTGAAAATTTAACCATATACTTGAATTGATCAAGAGCTTCTGCATGTTTCTTTCTAGATTCAATCGGAAAGGGTTCAATCATTGTATCAATCATTGAAATCTCTATTTTTTCTTGTTTTAATTTTAATTGCAAATCATGAATGTCTTGATCGTTCATTTCAATTAAAGGTCTACCGTCGTATGTTCTTAAAGCAATCGCTGTTAATTGATTTCTTTTTAGAATTTCGATTGTATCCACTAATGATTTCTTTTCATCAAAAAAACCAGTCATTATAAGTTTCATGACACCCTCCATTGGTACATCAATATACCACCTGCAACGCTAACATTTAAACTTTCAACTTTTTGAGTTTGAATTGTATAAAATCCATTACAAAGCTTTTTCGTTTCATCACTTAAGCCATGGCCTTCATTGCCTAAAACAAGCCCTAATTTGTCATTTTTTATTTCGTGATTTTCTCCATGAGCATCCGCACCAATGATGATATATCCCTTATTTTTATAAGATGCAATCATCTCAAGAATGGGTCCTCTAACCAGTTCAACATCAAAAATCGATCCTTTGGCTGCTCTAATGGTTTTGTCATTATAAAAATCCGTGGATTTATGGCTTGCAATCACTTGATGAAAACCAAATGCAGCCGCTGAACGAATGAGTGCTCCCAAATTATCTGGATCTTGAATATCATCTAAAAATAAAACACGTTTACTTTGAATTTTTAGAGTATTAAATTTGCATACTGCAAATGTATCAATCAAAGTCTCAGTAAATTGTAATTCTTTCATTAAAGCGATATCGATGAGTGTTCCTTGAGCTGTTTGGTTTGATGTGACAATTTCTTCAATAAGTGATGCTTGTTTCGCTTTCTCAATTTGATGTTCACCAAACACTAAAAAACGCGAAAATTCATCACGGTATTTCTTAGTTTTTAATTTCATCCAATATTTAAATTTAGCGTTTTGTTTCGATGTTATCACATCAATCACTACTTTCTTTTACATAAGATTCAATCGCATCAACTACTGAAAACCCATAATCTCCTAAATTAAGATTTATATCATGATAGATTTCAACAGTTTTTATCATTTTCGTGGTCTCTTCAATCATCTTTTCATAATCAAATGATTGCTCATACTTTTTCGCATAAACTTCCATTGGTTTTGTGACAGGTGATTTTGGTAAATATATACTGCAACAATCATTAAAAGGTTGAATCGAAATCTCAAAAGTCTTTATCGATTTTGATATTTTAATGATATCCGTTTTGTCCATAGTAACAAGTGGTCTTAAAATTGGAATTTTTGTAACAGCTTCAACAACACTTAAACTTTGTAAGGTTTGGCTTGCGACTTGACCAATTGAATCACCATTAACAATGGCTAAACTTTTAATTTTTTTCGAATATTTCTCAGCGATACGATACATCATGCGGCGCATGACGGTAATAATGTAAGGATCAAAAACATTTGCTAAAATAGCTTCATGAATATTTTTAAAAGGTACGATATGCAACTTAAGTTGACCAGTTAACGTATACTTCGACAAAACTTTTGATAATTCAATAACTTTCTGAGCAGATTCAATCGGTGTTAATGGTGTAGATTCAAAATGGATAAGTTCAAGGTCAAGTCCTTGTTTCATTGCTAAATAACCAGCAACTGGACTATCAATACCGCCACTTAACATGAGTAAAGCTTTTCCTCCGGTACCATATGGATAACCACCAGCGCCTTTTATTTGTTTCAAATAAATGTAGGCATAATCTTTTCTAACTTCAATGTTCAATACTTCTTCAGGTTGATGAACATCAACGACATATTTGCGTTTTGCACCTGCTAAAATCGGTCCAGAAATCATTTTAGATAGTTCTTGACTCGTATATGGAAAAGTTTTATCAACACGTTTAGATTCGATTTTAATCGTAATCATCGGAACTGTAGCTTCTTGGTCTAAAACATAAGTCCCACAAGAAATCATAGAATCTAAATCAGGACTTGAGACATAAACAATACTAAATGAATGAATGCCCTGTATAGATTTTAAATCCTCAACAATTTTATTTTCGTCTGCTTCTTGATAATCAATAAAAATGCGATCATGTCGAAACTCACATTGCACGTCATATGGATTCAGTTTTAATCTCACATGCGCATGCAACCGCTTAATGAAATAGCCAATATTTTTTCCCTTCAGCATTAAATCACCAAAGCGGATTAGAATTTTCTTCTTCATGAAATCACCATTCTTTATTTTACCATATATGCTATAATAATTCTTGGTGGTGATGATATGAAATATGAATTATTATGTGAATCTTTAGATGCTTTATTACAAACTCAACCAACTGAGATATCCATCTTATCAAATGCCTCAGCATTTATATTTGAAAACATTGAAAATCTTAATTGGGCTGGATTCTATCTCTTTAATGGAAAAAAATTAATTTTAGGACCTTTTCAAGGAAAAGTTGCGTGTTCAACGATTGAACTTGGAAAAGGGGTTTGCGGTGAAGCAGCCATTAAACGACAAACGCTTGTCATTGATGATGTTTTAGCCCATGAAAATCATATAGCTTGTGATAGTCATAGCCGTTCGGAAGTTGTCGTTCCAATCATTATTCATGATCAATTATACGGTGTTTTAGACGTTGATAGCCCAGTTTTTAATCGTTTTGATCCAGATTTAGTCAAGTTCTTTGAATCGTTTGTTGATATCTTAATAAAATCAATTGACAAATAAACCCCTATAGGGTAAAATAAATCAGTCGGTAAAAAGCAGGCGAATGCTTCATGAACCAGCGATCCCTACCAAATGGCGCCCTTAGTAACCTTTCTGCTTTAAGGTGAACAGAACATCGGGATACAGTTTATGAAAATAATTTTGCAGTTTTTACCACCAAAATAAAAAAGGAGGTAAAAATTATGTCACGTTATACAGGACCATCTTGGAAAATATCACGTCGTTTAGGCTATTCAATTTCAGAAACTGGAAAAGAATTAAAGAAACGCCCATATGCTCCAGGTCAACACGGTCAACGTCGTTCTAAACTTAGTGATTATGGTACTCAGTTACAAGAAAAACAAAAAGTACGTTTCACTTATGGCATCTCAGAAAAACAATTTAGAAAGACATTCAACGAAGCGGACAAGATGAAAGGTAAGCATGGTGAAAACTTCTTACGTCTCTTAGAATCTCGTCTTGACAATGTGGTGTATCGTTTGGGATTCGCTCGTACGCGTTCACAAGCTCGCCAATTAGTCAATCACGGTCATTTCTTAGTGGATGGTAAAAAAGTAGATATTCCATCATACCGTCTAGTTCCAGGTCAAAAAATTAGTTTCCGTGAAGCTTCGAAGAACTTAAAAGTTGTTCAAGAATCACTAGAAGCTCAATATGCATCCGTTGAATACGTATCCTTAGATAAAGATACAATGACTGGTACATTCGTTCGTTATCCAGAACGTAATGAGTTCTTAACAGAAGTTAATGAACAATTAATTGTTGAATTCTACAACAGATAATTAAAATAGATGATTTCAAATCGAAATCATCTTTTTTTATGCTTTTTTATAAAAAAATAGGGTTTCCCCTATTTCTTAAGTGCAGCTTTAACTAATGTTAAGTAAGAAGTTGGATCAAGTGATGCTCCTCCAACAAGTGCACCATCAATATCTGGCATCGCAATTAAGCTATCCACATTTTTAGGATTGACTGATCCACCGTATAAAATACGAAGTTGTTCACTAATCTTTTCACCATATAGTGATTTAATCACTTCACGGATGGCTTGAATTGTTTCATTCGCTTGTTCTGGTGTTGCTGTACGTCCTGTTCCTATTGCCCAGATAGGTTCATAAGCAATAATGGTTTTTAGTACATCTTCTGCTGGGATATTTTGATATGCCTTAATCACTTGTTGTTTAACAAAATCATTGGTAGTACCTGCTTCACGAATTTCTAAAGATTCACCACAACAAACAATCGGTGTTAAATCATATTTAATTGCTTGAATCGCTTTTAAATTGACTGATTCATCAGTTTCATTATAATATGCGCGTCTTTCGCTGTGCCCAATGACCACATAGTCCACACCATAAGAACGTAACATAGGTGCAGATACTTCACCTGTGTATGCACCTTCGTCAAGATAATGCATATTTTGAGCACCAATTTTTAAATTTTCGCCTTCTCTTTTTACTAAATCGCGCAAGAAAATTGATGGCGCACAAATCACTGTTTCGACTTTTTCAAATTCTGGAACTTCAAGATTAACTGCGTAGATGAAAGCTAGAGCATCATCTTTAGTTTTATACATCTTCCAGTTTCCAGCAATAACAGGAGTTCTTCTCATCGCTTTAGCCTAAAATGCTTGCTACGTCTTTAATTGCTTCTGCTGCACGTGTTCCTCTAGCCACGATACGAACATTTTCCCCATGAGGGATTGCTAAAGACATTAACGCTAAAATTGACTTAAGGTCAACCACTTTATCTTTATAAAGTAACTCGATTTCAACGGTATATTTTGAAGCTGTTTGAACAACTTTAGCAGCGAGTGCTGCATGTAAGCCCGTTGTGCTTTTAATCATAATTTCTTTTTCCATAATCATCTTCCTTTCATTAAAACATAGGTGGTGTGCTAATCCATAATACTTTCGCACTTTCAAAACTTTGATTCATTAAGTAATGCTCTTGATTTGCATAATAATAGAATGACTCGCCTTTTTTGATGACATAACGTTTTTGGTTAAGTACAAGGAGTATTTGACCTTCTAAAACCAGACCAAATTCTTCACCTGAATGTGCACCATGAATGTGCGATTGTCCACCTGGGTTAAGTTCCAGAATTACAGGATCCATTTCATATTTTAAATCATGTGGTATCATTTTTGTTAAGATATGCTTTAAATTTGGATCTTCAATCACCTGATAACTATCTTTTTTAAAAATAGCTTTTTGGTTTTCTTGCGGACTAAAGAATTCTTGAACATTTGTTCCAAGTGCCTCTAAAATCGCAAATAGAGATTGCATCGAAGGTGAAGTCAGATCATTTTCAAGTTGTGAAATATACCCTTTTGTTAAACCCAATTTATTGGCGAGTTCCGCTTGTGTCATTTTTTGACCCAAACGTAGATTTCTTAACTTCTCACCGATATTCATTATTTATCATCCACGCATGCGATACCTGGTAATGTTTTACCTTCTAAATATTCTAAAGATGCACCGCCACCAGTTGAAATATGTGAGAATCCATCTTTTAATCCAAATTGGATGACTGCCGCTGCTGAATCGCCACCACCAATAATGGTTGTCGCTTGTTCTTTAATTTCAGCAATTGATTGTGCAATACTTCGTGTACCTTCAGCGAATCTTGGAAATTCAAAGACACCGAGTGGTCCATTCCATACAACAGTACGAGCAGTTTGGATATAAGATTCAAAAAGTTGAATCGTTCTTGGTCCAATATCCATACCAAGTTCATCTTGTGGAATGTTTTCAATACTTCTCACATTCTTTTCGGTATCTGCATCAAATGCTTTACCTGTAATCACATCATCGCCAAGAATAATTTTACCTTGGCTGAGTTCTAAAAGTTCTTTCGCAAGTTCTACTTTATCAGCTTCGAGTAAACTCTTACCAATTTCTAAACCCATTGCTTTATAAAAAGTGAAGATCATGCCACCACCAATTAATACATAGTCGGCAACATTTAATAAATTTTTTATAACTTCAATTTTATCTGAAACTTTAGCCCCACCAAGAATTGCCACAAATGGACGTTCTGGAGATTCTAATGTTCCACCGATAAATTTAATTTCTTTCTCTAATAAGAAACCAGCAACTGTATGTTTAATATTTGCTGCAATACCTACATTTGATGCTGCATCACGATGTGCTGTTCCAAATGCGTCATTGACAAATACATCACCTAGAGAAGCCCAATATTTTCCAAGTTCTGGATCGTTTTTACTTTCTTTTTTGCCATCTAAATCTTCAAAACGTGTATTTTCAAACATGAGAACTTCACCATCTTTAAGATGATTGATCGCTTCTTCTAACTTTTTGCCACGTGTCTCAGGAATAAATACAACCGGTTGATTCAAGTGCTCTTCAAGTCTTTTTGCAACAACAGAAAGGCTGTTTTTTGCTTTATCACTTTCATCTTTTACTCTACCTAGGTGAGAAAATATAATTGCTCTACCACCTTTTTCTAAAACATAATTAATGGTGGGTAGTGCTTCGACTATTCGATTTTCATCAGTAATGACACCTTCTTTTAAAGGGACATTAAAATCGACACGAATTAAAACTTTTTTGCCTTTTAATTCAATATCACGAATGGTTTGTTTTGGCATGATTAAATTCTCCTTTAAGATGGAATTTTAATATTGCTTAAAGCCGTAATCATTATATCACCAATAGAGTTCATTTTCTATAAGATTAGGTATGAAAGTGTTTTACTTTTTCTTTTTTTATGATATTCACAAAATTTATAGCTTTTTCTAAAAACGCCATATTTTTATCGATTTCAAGTGTATGATTACTGAAAAATGTTATGATTATACCCTTTGGTGATGTATAAAACGCTTTTATTGCAGAATGATTAATCCAAATATTTTCATAATCTCTAATTCTCATGATTGGAATTAGCATCAGATCATTTGATAATACAAGTGGTATACGCTGAGATTTATGATATTTTTTTTGTATGGCTTTAACATACCCATCATAAGTGATTAAATGTTCAATACAAAGACTATGAATGATGGCGTTCATTGAATGTTTATGTTTACTAATATGGCTATCTTGATAAATATATGTCATTTGATGCTCATGTTTAATATATTCAATCATCTTTTTCTCCAAAAAAAAAGCCCGAAGGCTTTTAGTCTTTAAGTTTCAAAACAAGTTCATTTTCTGGATTAAAGAAATGTGACTTATGCATATCGAATGCTAATCTCATCTTATCTCCAATACGAATACCAGCACGTGCATCGATTGATGCGCAGCAATGTGAACCATTAATATCCATATAGCAGTTTGTTACAGAACCTAATAGTTCAGCAACATCGACTGTAATATCTAATACAGCTCCTGGATAAGTTTCTTTAACAACTTGATCGTCATGAATATCTTCTGGTCTAATACCTAAAACGATATCTTTATCGACAAGACCATTTTGCTTCACAATTTCAAATTTATCATCAGGTAATAAAATTTCGTAATCGCCTGTAATAAACATCTTATTTTTATTGACTTTACCATAAATAAAGTTCATGGGTGGTGTTCCAATAAATCCTGCAACGAACATATTTTCAGGATGATCATAAATTTCTTTTGGTGCACCTACTTGCATGATATATCCATCTTTCATAACAACAATTCTTGAAGCCATTGTCATCGCTTCAATTTGGTCATGGGTAACATAAATCGTTGTTGTTTCAATTTTGTTATGAAGTTTAATGAGTTCGCCTCTCATTTGAACACGTAATTTCGCATCAAGGTTTGACAATGGTTCGTCCATTAAGAATACTTTAGCATTACGTACAATTGCGCGTCCTAAAGCAACTCTTTGGCGTTGTCCGCCTGATAAAGCTTTTGGTTTACGTTTTAAATAAGGGACTAATCCTAAAATTTCTGCAGCAGCATTAACTTTTTCTTCGATAATATCTTTTGGCATTTTTCTTAACTTTAATCCAAAAGCCATATTATCATAAACCGTCATATGAGGATAAAGAGCATATGATTGGAATACCATCGCGATATTGCGATCTTTAGGTGCTTTATCATTGACCATTTCTTCATCGATATAAAGTTCTCCAGATGAAATTTCTTCAAGTCCAGCAATCATTCTTAGGGTTGTTGATTTCCCACATCCTGATGGACCTACGAAAACAATAAATTCTTTGTCTCTAATTTCCAAATTGAAGTCAAAAACAGCTTGAACACCATTTGGATAAATCTTATTAATATTGCTAAGTTTTAAAGTAGCCATATATGCATTCTCCTTTTACTTGATGTATCCATTATAGCAAGCGTTTTCGTATAAAAAAATGTGCAAAATGCACATATTTTATGAAATCAGTTGATAGATAATAACTGCATCTTGAAACCTTCTGACATCAAACCCTGTTTCTTGTAAGAACTTATCAAGTCTTTGAATTAAAGTATTACGGTGAATATAAAGTTCTTTAGAAGCTTTTGACATATTTTGATCATTTTCAAAATAAATATTCAGTGTATCGAGCATCATATTATCTTTCGCGTATTTTCTTAAAAATTGTTCTTTTAGTATCGTTTTTGAAAGATGCATGATGGATTTTAAAACTTTTTGATCATTTAGAAATGGGCCAATCTTTTTTGGAACTAGTTCAATATAAGAACTAATAAAGTGATAATGTATCATCAATTCATCTAGATTTTCAAAATAGAATGATTGATATAATACCAAATCATAGAGAGTATCTGAAAGCATATTTAATGTGATTTCTTCAAAATCCAGTTCATCATATCCTTCGTAAATAAAAAGTGCTGAATTATCATTTTGAGTCATATCAATCACATGTACAAGAGACATAAATAAAGCATTTAAATCTTGTTGAATATCTGTCATATCATGAACACTCTTTATATAGATAAAGCGTTTCAAAAAATCACTTCCTTTCCAGTTGATGATAGTTTGTAATGACATTCGTAATGGCATCTAAAGTGATGATAACTGATTTACCTTCTAACAGTTCCGTTTGTAAACCCACCAGTTGAAGTTGACTATTCATAATTGCTCCACCATGGCTTAATTCATCTGAAGGTATGGATGTATAAATAAGATTTAAGTCAGACCGATAGTTTGTAATTAATCCCATCGAAGTTGCATTCTGAATTTTATAATGATTTCCTAGCAGCAATACAGGCTCACCAATCTTTGGTGCATATGTTGCCATATCAATCATGTCGTAGTGATAATATTTAGAAGTAATTGAAATGATTGTAATAGGTTCAATAAGGTCATCATAAATCTGAGTTGCTAAATGGGTATTGTTCATATAATCAATAGCACTAATAATAACTTTTTGACCAATTAATTTATTGGTTTGGTTTTGATCAATTAAAATAAAATATTCATCATCTACATGATCAAAAATTACCCCAGATGATATGCGTGTTTCAACTAAAATATTTAAGTTCGAAAAAACACTAACCTCAATTTTTACAATGGATGGCATAACTTTAATCATGGCATCATTAATCAGTTGGTAAAATTGTTCTTCTTCGGATATATCATGATCAATATAAGCATCATATTGATTTGATAAATATTGAAAATCCTCACTTTTTTCTTCACCGATATACATACCACAACCACTTAATAATAATATTAAACCAATAATAAGTATGAGTCGTTTCATGATGCTGCCTCCTCATATTTAAAGTCATTGGCAAGCAAAAACTCTATAACTTTTTCTACAGGTATAGAAAATGAGAATGTCGAAAAATCTTCTGATTCACCAAAATTACCTGCAAATAAAATTCCAATCACTTGAAATTGATTGTTAACAACAACACTTCCACTGCTACCTTGTTTTACAGGAGTATCTGAAACAATGACATCAAAGTCAACTTTTATAACATCAGATATGGGATTACTGATATTGACATTTTGATAAGATAGGACTTTTCCTAATGTAATTGCATTAGCTTGTTCGTGCGGGTAACCTAAAATTGCTATTCGCTCATCAATCATAGGATTCTTCGATGAAAATATTAAATTCTCAATTACTAAATCACCTTTAGGCATTTTTAAGACAGCTAGATCATATGAAGTATCACTTGCCAATAGGGTTGCAGTATATTTATTTCCTTGGTAATCATACACAGAAAAATCGGTGCGACCTTCATTTTCTGAATAAGTCACATGATTATTTGTTAAAATAAAATAGTTTGTGTCATCTTGAGTGAAAATAACACCAGACCCTGTAGAGCTTGAAAATGGCATATAATTAATCGTCTCAATCTTAACAACACTTAAAATCGTTCTGGTTGAGAGCGTATTATAATAATCGATTTTAGATTGATAATCCTCTTTATAATATTCAAGATGCGTTGTAAATTCAAGATCGAGATCTTGATAAGTTTTTATTCCTTCACAACTCGATAAAGTAAATGTAAATAAAATAATAACCCATAGTGCAAATAATTTCTTCATGGCATCACCTTATTGCTATTTTACGCTATTTTGTAGAAATAAAAAAGATATGAGCATTCATATCTTTATTTTTTCATTAAAATTAACCAATTGACCCTTCCATCTCCAATTTAATCAACTGATTAAGTTCAATCGCATATTCCATTGGAAGTTCTTTTGCAAATGGTTCAATAAATCCCATAACAATCATTTCAGTGGCTTCTTCTTCGGTTAACCCACGACTCATGAGATAGAATAATTGCTCTTCACTGATTTTTGAAACAGTGGCTTCATGTTCTAGGAATACATCACTATTTCTCACAATGTTTGTCGGTATGGTATCACTAAATGAATAATCATCTAAAATAATCGTATCACATTCTACATGGGCTTTAGCACCTTTCGCATTTTTACCAAAATCAACTTTTCCACGATAATTGACTGATCCACCACCACGACTAATCGATTTAGAAATAATGGTTGAAGTCGTGTTAGGGGCCACGTGAATCATTTTAGCTCCTGCATCTTGAATTTGATTTTTTCCAGCAAAAGCAATCGAGATTGTTGTCCCTTTTGCCCGTTCTCCAAGAAGAACACAAGATGGATACTTCATATTGACACTACTTCCAATATTTCCATCAATCCATTCCATATGCCCGTTTTCATAAACAAAGGCACGCTTAGTGACTAAATTAATAACATTAGTAGACCAGTTTTGAATGGTTGTATAACGACATGTTGCATCTTTTTCAACAATAATTTCAACAATTGCGGCGTGAAGTGAATCCCTTGAATAAACAGGGGCGGTACAGCCCTCAACATAATTCACTGAAGCACCTTCATCGACGATAATTAATGTTCTTTCAAACTGTCCCATCTGATCAGAATTAATTCTAAAATACGATTGTAAAGGCTTTTCAACTTTGACACCTTTAGGGACATAAATGAATGATCCACCACTCCATACAGCGCTGTTTAATGCTGCATATTTATTATCATTAAATGGAATTATCTTACCAAAATATTTTTTAACTAAATCTGGATGTTCGCGAAGTGCAGTATCTGTATCTACATAGATAACACCTAATTCATCTAATTCTTTCATTGTGTTATGATAGACAACTTCACTTTCAAATTGTGTCGATACACCAGCTAAATAATTACGTTCAGCTTCGGGGATTCCTAATTTTTCAAAAGTTTCTTTAATTTCAATCGGGACCTCATCCCAACTTGTCTCAGCTCGATCACTTGCTCTTAAAAAATATGTAAAATCATCAAAATCGATAAACGAAAGATCTGGACCCCAGGTTGGATTTTTCAATTCTAAAAACTTTTTATAGCTTTTTAAACGAAAATCAAGCATCCACTCAGGCTCACCCTTCATTTTCGAGATCGTTCTTAATTTATCTTCATCAAGCCCTTTTCCGGTATCATAAACTGGCTTTGATTCTGTGTGGAACCCAAACTGATAATCACCGACAATGGCATCTATTTTCTTTTTGTTATCATCCATGTTGTTCTTCCTCCTTAATTTTTTTGATTCCTTGTTCCACCGCTTTCCATGCCAGTGTTGCACATTTTATACGTGCGGGAAACTGTGAAACTCCTTGATAAACAATTGCATCTCCTTTAAGAATTTCCGGATTATATGGATATCCTTTAATGAGCTCATAAAACTCTGATATGATTTTTATGGCTTGATCAATGTCTTGACCTTTTAATGTTTCTGTCATCACACTCGCACTTGAACAACAAATAGAACACCCAGTACCTTGATGTCTTATATCATCTATTTTGTGGTCTTTAACATGCATTTGTATGGTCATCTCATCACCACAACTTGGATTATTCAAATGGATCATCAAATAGCTTGAATCTGCAACCAAACCTTTATTTTTAGGATGCTTGTAGTGGTCCATAATCACTTGACGATAAAGTTGTTCAATGTTCATAATAATCTCCTTAAAATTGTCTGAAGAAATCCCTAGCTGCTATGACACTTTGAATAAATACATCACAATCGTGTCGGTCATTATATACATGAATTGATGCTCTAAGTGTTGATTGAACACCTAAAAATTGACTCACGAGTTGTGCACAATGGTGCCCAGCTCTTACACTTACTTTTGTACTATCTAGCATTGTAGCAATATCATGAGGATGAACACCATCTATATTAAATGCAATGACAGGATTATCTGATGTTTTATTATAGATAGTTACTCCTTCAACTTTCATGAGTTGTTTTAATAAATATTGATGAATTTCGTGGGTGTGATGATGCATATCATCAAATCCTACTGATTCAATATAATCAATGGCTGCTGATAAACCAATCGCACCACTTATTACAGGTGTCCCCGCTTCAAAACGAAGTGGTGCATCCTTAAATGTCACTGAATCTTTCGTGACTTGATCAACCATTTCTCCACCGTACTCATAGGGTTCTATTTGGTTCAAGAGTTTTTCTTTTCCGTATAGAACTCCAACACCTGATGGACCAAACATTTTATGTCCAGAAAAAGCTAAAAAATCAACATCCAGCTTTTTTACATCTAATTTCATATGTGGTGCTGATTGAGCTGCATCTAAAATGACAATTGCATTTTTTTCATGTGCAAGTCTTGTTATTTCTTCTATCGGAGTTAAATAGCCCATGACATTTGATACATGTGTAATAGCAACTATTTTTGTTTGATTAGTTAATACTTTTTTAAAACCTTCTACTGTAATTCTTCCTTCGTCTGTCAACGGGATATATACTAACTTTGCTCCGGTTTTTTGAGCTGCTATCATCCAAGGTAATAACGATGAATGATGTTCAAGTTCACTAGTAATAATCTCATCGCCAGGTTTAAGTGTGTGTAGAAAAGCTTGAGCAACCAAATTAAGCGCTGAAGTTGTTCCTCTCGTAAAAATGATTTCTTCTTCCTTAGCATTAATAAATCTTGCCACATTTTGACGAGCATGCTCATATAATGCTGTAGCTTCATAAGCAAGATCATAGACACCACGATGAACATTTACTCCTAAAGCCTGATAATAATGGGTAACTTCATCAATAGAGCGCTTTACCTTAAGTGAAGATGCAGCACTATCAAAAAAGATAAGATTAGGATGTGTTTGGTAAATCGGAAAATCTTTGCGGATTTTATTTACATCAATCATATTCTTGAGTTTACGAGATTGACGAATCTTTCTTTTAAAGGTTCATCATCGATTTCATCGATGACCGGTTTTAAAAAGCCATTAATAATCAATTTTTCAGCCTCTTGTTGTGTTAAACCACGACTTTTCAAGTAATAAAGCACATCTTCTTCAATTTTACCAATCGTTGCACCGTGTCCAGCTTTAACATCATACTCATCGATTAATAAAATAGGGTTGACCTCAACAATCGCTTGATCCGATGTGATGATACCTTTTAAGGTTTGGAAAGCATTCGCATTCTTCATACCTTTCTCAATTTTTTCAACACCATTTAAAATTATTTTTCCTTGTTTGTTTGCAATCCCAATGTTTGTCATATCACCAATGGTATTTGGAGCTTTGTGAACAATTAACACATCAATATTTTGTTGATTTTCATCTGATGATACAGCAACAGCTCGCATTTTAACTTCAGCACCTTCACCAATTAAATCAACGTGCATTTTTGCATCAATAATATCACTCACAAACCCACCTAATAAATCGAGCTTAGCATCACGTTCAGCAGTAAAATAATGTTCAACTAAACCTTTTTTACTTTTTAATTCGCTTACTAATAAATATTTGACATGGCTATTTTTCTTTGCAAGTAAATCAAAATGATATTGACTGGCTTCAAGGGTGTCATTTTGTACTTCTAAAATGATTTTAATACTTGTATTTTCTGAAACAATGATTTTTAATGATTCATTATGATCATCCAAAATGGTAATTTTTATCGGATCTTGAAATGCTATATTCTTTGGAATGGTTAATGTCTGATTATCATAAACAAAATCTTTAGGTAATTTTGTTTGGACCATCTGTTCTTTAATCAGTATTTCTCTCATTATTCTTCGCCTTCAGCAAATTCAATTCCGAGTTCATCTTTAATCCATTCATAACCATTCTTATCAATCTTTTCAATAAGTTCTTGTCCACCACTTAACACAATTTTACCATCAATCATAATATGAACATTTGTAGGTTTGATATGGTCTAAAATTCGTTGATAATGGGTAATGAGAATACAACCAAAGTTTTCATCAACAAGGTCACTTACATTTTCACCAACAATTTTTAATGCATCAACATCCAATCCTGAATCAATTTCATCTAAAATAGCAAATTTTGGACGAATGACTTTAAGCTGCAATATTTCATTTCTTTTACGTTCTCCACCACTAAATCCTTCATTTAAATATCGATGCGCTAGATCTGGACGCATTTTTAATTCTTCAACGACTTTCTCATACTTTAATGCAAACTCAAATAAACCAACTTCTTTACCCGAAGTTGCACGAAGTGCTTGACGCATGAAATCACTATTTGTGACTCCAGGAACTTCTGCAGGATATTGCATCGCTAAAAATAAACCTGCTCTTGCACGTTCATCAACTTCAAGATCTAATAAATTTATTCCGTCTAATAAAGCTTCGCCTTCAGTAACTACGTATTTTGGATGGCCCATAAGCGCACTAGCAAGTGTTGATTTACCCGTGCCATTTGGTCCCATAATTGCGTGAACTTCACCAGAATTGACCACAAGGTCAACTCCTTTTAATATTTCTTTCCCTTCGATACCAACATGTAAGTTATGAATCTCTAATTTTGCCATAGTAGGTCCTCCTTAATTTCCAAAACTATTATATAACATTATGTTTTATAAAGCCATTTATATGCTAATAAGCCTGTTTTTAACATGGTAACGGTTTTATGTAAATTTTGTGCAAATAACATGAATTATTATTCACATTAATATATAATGATAGTGTATCTGGTACTTTTTCATGATCAAGATACAAAGCATTGTATTTTTCTCCCAAAAAATACACAATCAAAACTTTAAATGATGATTGGACTGCCATCCACAACTCATTATTTAAATAAATGATTGTCGAACTTCAAAGAAGTTCGCTTTTTTTTATTGTCTTTGACGAAATGTTTAAATTATTATATAATGTCAATAATAGCAACATTACAGAAAAGAGGATTACAATGAAAGCAAAATTACTGTTTTTTTCTTTATTTGCCTTATTTTTTCTATTTGGATGCACTCCAAAAGAAGAAATAATTATACCTGAAGTATTCTACACTGTTACTTTTAATGTTGACGGTGGTTCGAGCGTCGATAAAGTGGTTGTAGAATCTGGTAAAACCATTACAACCCCTAATACACCAACAAAAGATGAATTTATTTTTAGTGGTTGGTTTTCTGATGAAAGCCTAAATACGCCATTCGATTTTAGTAAACCTATTACTGGCAATACAACAGTATATGCAAAATGGAGTGAAGAACCCATTTCATATCTTGATCTAATTGAAGAGGACATGGCACTATTAGAAATGCCTTCTACTGTTGGACAAGCAACAACGATTGTTTTACCAAAAATAGGTACAAAAAATAATTCTACAATTACTTGGGGAATTAGTGATACATCAGTCATGAACAGTCATGGAATCATCTTTCACCCTACAAAATCAGAGGATGATGTCAATGTTACGTTAATTGCAAATTTTAGTCTTGAAGGCGTAACAGCAAAAAAAGAGTTTCAAGTAACTGTTCCTTCAATTGAATCATTAGTTATCGATGATAAGATTGAATTGCCCTTTACAAATATGACATCAGAGTATACAGTTTTAGATACTGCATTAAGTACATTTTATGCGGTTGATAACGCAATTCCTTATGTAGATGTTACTGAATTTTTAGCCATGATTGATGGACTTATTTATTTTGAAGAACTTGAATTTATCGAAACTGAAAATGGTTTAATCATCAGTTATTCTATTGAATATGAAGAAACAGATGACCTCGGTAATGTGATAAGTACTGAGACTTATACATATGAAATGACCATTGATTTCGAGCTAGATACTGTTACAGTGGATTCGCTTAGTTTTTTTGACGGATACATTCAAGAAACAGAAACAGATTATGGTGCTGGATTAACATATCTTGATTCTTACGTTGAAGATGGTGATGAAGTTACATTTTATTTAAGTGATTATCGTTTCGATCTCATCAAGCATGAAGTTGGAGATGAAACCTACTTCCTTTTTCCATTCCATATTGCAAACCTGCTTTTTACAAGTGGTTCTTACTATAACGTATACTACAATGGTGATGCCTATTATGGTATTTACTCATTTCCTGATCCTGATGATGAAGAGGGAGAAACTGAAGATGGAAGAGCATTCTTAGCACTCAAAGAAAGTTCATTAAACAATACAAAAATACATCCTGAAGTGCTTGTTTCTACTTATGATATGCTAGTTTTTACACTTGATCATTTCTATGGTTTAAAAGAACAAAGAGGCATAACGTCATATTATGATGTTTTATCCACAACACGAGATAGTTTTATGACTGGTAAAACAAGAGATTTAACCAATGGTCTATTCAATATTGTGAATAAAACACTGGATGATCTTCACTCAAGTTATCATTTTTCCGGATTCTATGAGCCTTATACACACCGTTTATCCCTTACTTCTATATCCCAAGTTGGAGAGAATGTTCACCAATGGTATGATGTATTATGGAGTGTCCAAGATGTTTTAGAAGCTGCATATCCTGACAGTGAAAATAATCTTCCACCAGATTATCGTTTCATTGATAATAATAAAACAGCCATTATTTATCTTGATGGTTTTGAGACTGCCACAGTTGAAGATCCAGATGGTCCAGATTCAAATCGGTTCATGCAAGAAGTCATGGCTGCAATCTTAGAAGAAAATCCAAATGTAGAAAATATTGTGGTTGACTTAAGTTATAATACAGGTGGAAATTTAGGAGCTCTTCTTAGAGTTTTAGGATTTATGACTGAAGAACCAATTGAAATGAGTTACATGAATCCACTGGACAACTCTCGTATTACTTATTTTGTAGAAGTTGATACAATGGCTAAAACTGATGTTAATTGGTTTATACTCACAAGCAAAGTCACATTTAGTGCTGCAAATCTAATGACATCCATTGCGAAAGACATGGGATTTGCCACAATCATTGGAACTCAAACTGGTGGTGGGGCATCTTCTATTACACCGATTGTATTACCAGATGGAACTTTCATTCACATGAGCAGTTTAAATGTTTTAAGCTATCGAATTGGAAATGAAACTGATGGATATACTTATTTCTCTATTGAAGATGGCATTACACCAGATTATGTATTAGCCGTGATTGACAGCCAAAATAACTTGAAAATTGCAGAAGTCATCGAACAAGCATTATCCAATTAAAGTTAAACATTAATAAAAAGCGCCTTTAAAAGAAAGGTGCTTTTTTTATTTTAATATAAATATTTTATCATTAAGAAGATTTAAATAAAAAAGCACTTTGATGTTTTCACAAAGTGCCTTAATTTTTAGTTATAAACAATAGGTCTCATATTGGGGTTCCAACTTGATACCCAAGTAGATGGAATTGCGTCACCTTGGAAATAAATCGTTAGATTACTGCAACCATAGAATGCATAATGTCCAACCATGTCTATATTTGAATGTAGTTGGACTTCATCCAACTCAACACATTGCCCAAATGCTCCATCACTTATTTCTTTTAAGCTTAACGGAATGTCAATTTGATCAAGTGATCTTGCTCCATAAAATGCATAAGCGTTAATTAGAATGAGTCCTTCATTAAGTTCAACTGTTTTTAAACTACTTGCACCAAAGAAGGCATATTGACCAATTTCTTTAACGGATCCTGGAATTGTGATTGACAGTAATGAACTGGCTTGATGAAATGCATAGTCATCAAGCAAAATAATATCATCTGCAAAAGTAACTTCTTCTAGTGCACTACAACCATTGCAGAGATTCGCATTGATTTGCTTAACACTTATAGGAATATGTAATCTTATTAAACTTGAAACTCCACGGAATGCACCTGGCCCAATATTAATAACAGAACTTGGAATATGTATGTATTCAAGTGCTTCATTATTCGCAAATGCATCACTACCAATTGTAATCAATCCTTCAGGTAGATTAATATCTTTTAAAACTTTTGTACCACTCAAAGCACCATCATTAATATATTGAAGAGATTGAGGTAATGATATCTCAAGAAGAGATTCACAGCCTCTTAATAAATCGTTATTTAGTCGAGTGATTCCTTCAGGAATGACAATGGACTTCAATTTTCTTGCATAACGAAATGCTCCATCTCCAATGTAGGTAATTCCATCATGTAAATTGATCTCTGTAAGTTCGGTTGCTCCAGCAAAAACTTCATCATTGATGATTTCTATGTATTCAGGAATATTAAATGTTTTAAGACCAGTTGCATCTTTGAATAAGCCCTCTTCAAGCTCTGTCAATTGTTCAGAAAGGTTAATTAAAGATAACTGATATGTTTCTGAGAAAGCATACGGTCCAATGTATAGTACAGAATCAGGAACATCAATGGATGTAATGCCTGAACCAACAAATGCATAGGCTGAAATAAAAGTCAATTTTTCGGGTAAAACAACATCAAAGAGCGATTGAGTATATCCAAATGCTCCATAGCCAATGACAGAAACAGAATCAGGAATATCAATATTACGTAAACTTGACATGCCATAAAACAATTGCGCGGGTATTTCCTCCATATTTGACGGCAAGGTCACAGACTCTAGTGCTGATGCACCATAAAACACACCTCGTCCAAGTTTTACCGAATCAGGAAGACTGATTGAGGTCAGTTGAGTCGTATTCGCAAATGCAAAATCTTTAATCTCTAAAATATTGTCTGGAATAATAACACTTTCTATTGGTGTGTTCATAAACGCTTGCTCAGCAATGGATACGACCACTTTGTTATTCAATTTTTTGGGAATTTCAACCTCTGTTTTCGATGATCTATATCCAATAATTTCTACCCCACCACTGACATTCTTGATAACGAATGCTTTATCTGGGGTATCAATATTAAACGCAAATATCGAAAATGCAAACACAAATAATCCTGCGAGTGCAATCCATATGTTGACGGTATCCCGATCACTAAAATAAAGAATAATTCCAAAAAATAGAACAAAGAATGAAACAACAAGCATCCCTGTAATTGGTAACCAAGTCACACCATTTAAATACGGTAGCATCGTACTAAATGGAATAATAATTAAAACCGAAAGAAATAGTAATACCAAATTAAAGCGATATGGAAACCCTGATTTATTCCAATAAAGATTATTCAAAATCAATGTTGTCGTTAGTAAGGAAACACCTGATATAAATAAACCTATCCAAAGATAGTTTGTGAGAAACCCCACTAAAAATGAAACTAAAAAAACAAAAATATTAATCACTAATGACAAGACATTGAATTTATAATAAAAAACTTTCTTTCTCGACTTAAGATCACCATCAAATGACCCATTTTTATAATAAGTTAACGCTTTTTCGTAGTCTCGCTTAACGCCTTGTCCAAACTCATATTTTAAGCCTTCAACATAATCCGGGTGTTCATCTCTCATATGTGTGGATAATCGAATCCGTTTTTTAAACATGTGACACCTCCATTGACACTAAATAAGCATAAATAGTGTGATTAACGCTAAAATCAATAAAAATAATGTGGATAAAAATACGACAATATAATAAAATTTTGGTATTTGATCATCTTCTACTTTTTTCATGTAGTGGTAATAATCAAGTTTAGGACGTTTCCCTACAATCATGAGCCCAAAAGTTTTAACACCATGTATGAATGGCGATAAAATGTTATGATTATAGACAAACATGACCCATGCAACGGTTAATTCAATCGCAAAAGCTAGCCATAAAGCATCTCCAAACGCCATCAAACTAATTTCCCATTGCCATAATAAACCAAAACCTACGAGAAGAATATTAATAACCATCATCACTAAAGCAGTGACTAAATATAATTTTCTTTTTCTCTTTTTTCTAGTTTTTTCATTTTCGATTTCTTTTTTTACTTCTTCTTTAAAATCGGGTTCTGGTTGATCTTCGATTAAAAAATCGTTCGCTTTATTTTCAACAAACTTGAACTTTGTATTCGACAAATTTACTTCGCTCCTTCTTTTATGCCACATAATTCTTCAATTTGTTTACAAGCAGCATAATAATATTTGTGTGGATATTTTTTTATTGGACATAAGAAGTATACCATGTTTTCATTTGCATGATATCCAATATTAATCTGAATTAAGTAATGCCAATTACTTTTATAATTGATGATTTGTTGAATTTCATCAATTTTTTCTTTATCAAAATTTGAAACCCTTTTGAAATTTAACATGATTTGCTTTTTTGTCTTAAATCCTTTGGGTTCAATGCTATAAATACGTTTAATATCTTCATCAAGTTCATCAGAAAAATACGATAGATCTTCACTTTTCGTAATAACGATAACAAAAAGTGTATCACCCAAATGTAGTTTCTCATTCATTTTATTCTTAAACGCGTAGTAAATTATAAATTCATTACGATCAACAAACATTGTAAAGCCTTTATTTTCAATATCTTTGAGCCAAGAAGAAGTAAATAATTTACCTTTAACTTTTTTGGGTCCTACTTCTTCAACAATCATTTGCAAATATTGCACATGCATGTGATAGTAATTGAATTTATTTTTGAAATAGCTTACAAAAAAGAGATCAATCATCAGAATAGGTAAAAAAATGGCTGAAAGTAGTTCAATATTGATTTGAAAAAATTGGTAAAGAATGAAAAATAAAACAACAATCATACCAAATGGCACGATGACAAAAAAGAGAAAAGAATTTCTCTTTTTTTTGTAATCGTATAATTTTTTAATAGTGTGATTTATTTGGGTTGCCATATGCCATATAATGTTGCACGTTGTGTACGTGTGAAAATATCACCATTCACAAACCATTCGCCCGAACCATCACTTCTTGTGTTCCAACCCATAAAACTATAATCATTAGTGTCTTCTAAAATTGGGAAATTAATGATTTCACCATATTCAACTGTTCTTGAAGTTGGACTTGCTGGTCCTTCATCCTCAATTGGATAATTCGCTCTATATGTGACCACAACGGAAATCGTACGCCAATGTGCATAAAGGTTTAAATCTTCATATACATTTAATGGTAAGACTTGCAATCCTGAATCACCAGGAATTGTTGAAGTACTATCTACCCAGTCATAACGATACCAAGCTATAAATATATAACCTGTTCTCTTTGGTTGAGGCAATACCTTATTTTCACCAGGTACAAAAGACGTTGGATATTCTGAGTCAGGCATCGTTCCGCCATTTAAATCATAAATGATATCAAACAGCATAGGTTCCCATCCAGCATATAAAACAATCGAATAATCACCAACAACATCATTTTCAAAATCCCAAGGTTCGGTCCAATTTAGATCTTTGAACCATCCAGTGAACATGAAACCATTCCGAGAGGGTTCTTCAGGTGCTTCAATTGTTGAATTGGGTACTAAATCAAGATAAGAGTCAACGAGCGTAGCTCCAGAGTTTGCTGTAAAAAATACAACATTGACTCGAACGTCAGTCATCTTTTGATCTTGACAACCAGCGAGTAAAAATATGAAAGCAAGCAGGAGTAAAGTAGTGTACAATTTACGCATGTTTACACCTCCTCTACTACAGTTTTTTCTGTAGTATTTTTGTTTTTATCAATTAATGCATATTCTTTTTTTAATGTTTCAAACTCTTCATTATTCGCATACACCATATGTCCAGGTGCTATTTCTCTTAATGAAGGTTTATCAATACGGTAATTATGAATAGAAGGGTCATAATTAATTCGTTTTCTACCCTTTTCATAATCTGGATCTGGTTGAGGTATTGCAGATAAGAGTGATCTTGTATATGCGTGCATTGGATGTGCGAATAATTCATGACTTGGTGCAAGCTCTACAATTTTACCATAATACATCACCGCAATCCGATCACAGAAGAATCGTACGACTGATAAGTCATGCGCAATAAATAATATAGTTAAGCCTAATTCTTCTCTTAAATCTGTTAATAGATTAATAACTTGTGCTCGAATCGACACATCAAGTGCTGAAATAGGTTCGTCAGCAATAATAAAGTTTGGATTCATAATTAAAGCGCGAGCAATACCGATTCTTTGACGTTGTCCACCACTAAATTCATGTGGATAACGAGCTGCATAATCCGCGGATAAACCAACAAGTTCTAATACTTTCGAAACTTGTTCTGTAATCTCATCATCAGAATATCCACCTAAAATCGTTAAACCTTCACCAACAATTTCTTTAACAGTCATACGAGGATTTAGTGAGGAAATCGGATCTTGGAAAATCATTTGCATCTTGCGTGATGCTGCTAGTGCTTCTTTTGATTTATTGATAGTCTTTATATTGCGGATTTCATCTTTTTCAAAACGAATCTTTTCTTTACGGTCAAGTTTAATTTGATCTATTTTTTCTTTTAAACTTTTCGCATCTTCTTGAGTTGTATCAAGTTTTGGTAAATTCTTAATTTTTTCTTTTGTTTCTATTTGTATTTGCTTAATATTATCTTGAAGTTTCTTAACTTCACTTAAATGTTTAGCTTTCAGATCTAAAATAGTTTTTGCAATTGCCGATTTATCTGGCGCTTGGCAAACGGAAATTTCTTGTTGATATTGTGATTTTCGATTAAGTATTTTGTCTTTTTTTGTTTGCTTCAACTCATTAATTTTTTTGCTAACTTCATTTTTTGGTAAACGAGTTTTTTCAGCATCTTCAATCAGAGGTTGGTACTTATGTTTTAAACTTTCGAGGCTTTGTTTATGCTCTTCATTTAAACTTGCAATTCGTTTTTGAATAGTCTCTTTAGTTAAGGCTGCAGAGTCTTTTAGTCCACTTAGTTTATGGTTATAAGTAGTGGTTTGGATTGCGACTTCGTTATTATATTCGCGTTCCATTTCATTTTCTTTTTGACGCTCTACTGCATTCTTATTAAGTGTATATTCATATTTAATCTTCGCAATATCGAGTGTAAATAAGCTTTTTAATTGATAAAGATCGGCTTGATATTTATTAATTGGCTCATTGGCATCCTTCATATCATTTTTTAACTTCAAGTTAAGATTTTCAATATCTTGTTTAATGTATTCAATCTTGTCATTTGCTTCGGATTTAATCTCATAAACTCGAAATTTACTTGGGTTTAACTTTAAGATATCTTCTTTTGCTTGCTTTTTAATTTTATGGATGGTTTGAATATTTCCGCCATATCCAGCACCAATACGAATACCATTTAAATCAACGGTTCCATCTGTAGGATTATAAAGTTTAATAATTGTACGTCCAGTTGTGGTCTTCCCACATCCAGATTCTCCAACTAGTCCAAATACTTCTCTCTTATAAACATCAATCGAAACATTATCGACAGCTGGAATTGTCAATTTATTTTTACCAACACCCACATAAAAATATTTCTTTAAATTTTTTACTTCTAAAACCTTTTGGTTATAATCGACAGATTGATTTAATTGTTTGCTCATTTCTTCACCTTCCCTCGATTATTTTTAAGTGTTTGTACCGCTTGAGGTGGTTCGACTTTAGGTGCATCCGGATGTAATAGCCAAGTAGCTGCATAATGAGTATCTGTAACTTTAAATAGCGGTGGTTGTTCCTCAAAATCAATTTCAAGTGCATATTTATTTCTTGGTGCAAATGCGTCACCTTTTGGCGGATAAATCATATTAGGAGGAGTTCCTGAGATTGCATCTAATTTTTTAGATGTTGCAAGGTTAGGCATGGATGATAAAAGTGCCCATGTATAAGGATGTTTAGGATCATAAAAGACTTCATCTGCTTTTCCAATTTCTACAATTCTACCCGCATACATCACTGCAATTCGATCTGCCACATTAGCAACAACTCCAAGGTCATGCGTAATAAAAATGACAGATAAATCTCTTTGTTTTTTCAAATTATTAATAAGTTCAAGAATTTGTCCTTGAATCGTAACGTCAAGCGCAGTCGTTGGTTCGTCACATATTAATATCTCAGCATTATTTGCAAGTGCGATAGAGATAACAATACGTTGTCTCATACCACCAGAAAACTGGAATGGATATTGTTTATAACGTTTGTCTGCATTTGCGATTCCAACTGATTCCATAAGTTCAATTGCACGTTTTTTCGCCATTTCATCAGGCATATCAAGTTTATAACGTAAAGCTTCTGCAATTTGATTACCAACTGGAATAATTGGATTTAAAGAACTCATGGGGTCTTGGAAAATCATAGAAATTTTTGTCCCACGAATTTCATGAAATAACTCTTCGTTCAATTGAAGTAAGTCACGACCTTGATACATAATCGATCCACCTTCATAGATCGAGTTACCTGCAAGTAAACCAATAATAGCACGTGAGGTAACACTTTTACCTGATCCAGACTCACCAACAATTGCCAGTGTTTCACCTTTATATAAATCAAAGGAAACACCACGAATTGCATGGAGAATTCCATATTGTGTTTTAAAAGATATAGCTAAGTCTTTGACTTCTAATATTTTTTCTACCATTATTCAACACCTCTCAATGATGGATTAAATGCATCGCGTAAGCCATTACCAAAAAGGTTGAAAGCAATCATCAAAATAGCAATATAAAGCGATGGATAAATTAATAAATGCGGATGAACTTGCATAATTCCTTGCCCTTGTTGAATAAGCATACCCACGCTAACTGCATTACTATAATTAATAATTCCTAAGAATGAATAAGAAGCTTCAGTAAATACAAATGCTGGAATTGCAAGCGCATAGCCTGTAACAATAAGTCCTAATGTATTTGGGAAAATGTGTTTAAACATAATTCTACCATCTGATGCACCAAGGGTACGAGCAGCTAATACATATTCTCTATTTTTAAAACGATAGAACTGCATACGTCCAGTTCCATATGAACCAATCCAACCAGTGGCCGTAAAGGCTAAAACAATAACCCACAGAGCTGAACCGAATCGTAAAATAAGCAGTGTCAAGACGGATAAGAATGGAATAGATGAAATAATTTCGACAAATCTATCAAATATTAAATCAAGAATACCACCATAATAACCTGCAATCGCCCCTAATATAAGACCGACAATTGAGTTAATAATAAGGACAGATATCGCCATTAATAACGAAATACGCGCACCCTTCCAAATCTCAGTGAATAAGTCTCCACCACGTGATGTTGTTCCAAACCAAAAATAAGTATCTTCTGGTCTTTGATCCAAAGATGCCATAAACTGATTTATTCTAACTTCGTATTGGAAATATGGTTCATCAGGATTTTCAAGGTTAGGACTTTCTTTAATCGCTAAGATATCGATGATATAATTTTTAGCCATATATTCTTCGAACTGTTCTTTTGTAAGTGTTCTTCGAACTTCACCAAGTGGATCATTATTAGTATCATTAATTTCGTTTTCATCCAAAATACCAAAATATCTTTCTGGCATATAGGATGTAATGTAATTGATATAACGATAATAATCAACTTTTACGGTAATTTGGTTAACATCTACATAATCTGGATGGTTAGGATCATCTATAAGTTCTTGTGGCATACCTTCTAAGATAATACCTTCACCAAATTCTGAATTATACATATAAATAAGGAAACGTTTACCACGACTAATGGTTTTAGTCCCATCAAAAATTCCAAGTTTTTCAATCCCAGGAATACGTGGTGTTAAATAACCAAGACGTGCGGCATTCGTTGGATTATCTTGAACAAGTGTATATTTTTTCATATAGGGTCCAACGAGAATGAAAAACATGATGATACAAATAATCACAAATGCTGCAAGCGATGCTTTATTCTTTTTGAACCGGTTCCAAGAATCTCGATAATAACCAATCTCTTTTGTTTCAAGTGGCTGGTCTACAATACGTTCATCTTCTTCTCTAACGAGAACGAGTTTGCTCTTATCAATATCAATCATGATGCTATCTTCCCACTTCCCACACGGATTCTCGGGTCAAACAGTGTATAAGACAAGTCTCCGACAATTGCAGAAACTAAGAACAAAAACTGCCCGAATGTGTTTATCAGCATTAAAAGTGCATAATCTCGCCCATTAAATGCTTCAAGGTATAGACGACCTGTACCGTCAACTCTAAAAATTTGTTCTGTAATAATACCACCACTCATCACACCAATGATACCAATAAAAATACCTGGTAAAAATGGGACAAGCGCGTTTTTAAGTGCATGTCGTTGTACTGCTTGCCGCTTCGTAAGTCCTTTAGATCTCGCAAGCAACATATAATCTTGTGTAAGCTGTTCAGTGAGCTCAGCACGTACGCTTCTTGCAAGGCCTGGTATCCCTGTAATTGTTAATACAACAACAGGAAGAATATAAGTAGATAATCCGTACATTAAGCCTCTTTCGGCAAATTCCGAAGCAGTCGCAATCACGTGACTCGGTGCCCAATGAAGCTGGAAGTAAAATACATATTGAGCGAGTACAGCAACGACAAAATATGGCACTGAAATAAAGACCATGATTCCAATTGAAATGATATGATCTGTCAATTTGTTCTTCTTCAGTGCAGCAAGTATTCCCAAACCAATTGCTAAAGGAATGGATAAAACATATGGAATAATATTGATCTTGATAGATGCAGGAATCTTGCCAAAATATACACTCGAAACATCTCGACGATATATAATGGAAAACCCAAATGATCCATCTACAAAAATATTCCTAATCCAGTAACCAAATTGAACGATAATGGGTTTGTCCCACCCTTCTCGAATCCGGTTGATTTCATACCAGTCATTCCCTTGGAAAATAGGTGGAATGTAATTATCTGGGATGAGTTTTATAAACACGAAAAATAGAAATACAGTGATAAAAAATGTGATAAACATCAATCCCATTCTTTTGAGTAAGTATTTCAGCAACTTAAATCACTCCTTCTTGTACATTTATGCATATGTGAAACATCAAATTTGTATAATATAGATATTATACATGTGCTTAAATTATAACATAAATATTCTTTTTGACAAAGAGAAA
>JAFGTQ010000062.1 GCA_016934015.1 Acholeplasmataceae bacterium
AAAACACTTGTTGATCGTCTCTATGAATTTGTCTTTAGACGCTATGATCTCGTGAAACGCAATGTTGATGATACCGATTCAAAGCATTTTAATTTAAAATCGAAATTTGAAATGCGTGGAACAGAAGCAGAACTTGAAATCAATGTATTAACTAAAGATGTTAAAACTGTTGTTGAAAGTAAAGAATCAAATTATAAGCTTTTAGCAAGAATCAATCATCTTTTAAAACAAATCTCTGGATTAAGAACTTCACCATTCATGATTGGTTTAAAAGATGCAAGACCTGTTATTCCACCCATTATGAAAACATCAATATTGCTTAAAAATGTTGACTATAAAAACTGTTATAACTTATGGATTTACTTAGATAAATATCATACGATGGATTTCGATTTAGAGGTCAAAGAAAAGAATTTAACATTCGATCGTTACTTCACAAAAAATATTTATCAAATGGCATTAACCAATTTCAGTTACATCTATGGTAATCAAAACATTTTAGAAGATCATTATCAATATTTAGATACGAAAGAATACCGAAGAAAATCTTTTCAAGTCATTAAAAAAACATTAGATGAACTCATTTCATCTAATGAAGCCCATGAAATGGAAGGATCACTCATCAATCAATTCTATTTAGAACAAAATCGAGAATTGTTTCAAAAAAAGCTTGATTTAAATTTAGTAGAACAACCAAATTTTGAAGCAGCACTAAAAAAAACAATTAAAGAAACCATAGCTATTACAGATGCACTCACTCAAGGATTCTTTGAACTAGACCATCATTTATCAGAAGAAGACATTTTCACTGGAAGTGGGTTTAAAAAGAAAACTGATGAAGATGATGTAGAAGCGATGAGGAAAAAAGTGCGCATCGCTCGAATCATTCGTGAGACAAAAGAAATTGATTATAACAATCAAATCAGATTTGAAAGAAAACTTATGCGTGAACTCGAAGAGATGAACAAAGAGTATTTAAGAAATAAAACACGCAAACTTAAAGATGATGAAGAAAAACTCAGACTCGAAGAACTCATTAAACTTGAAAGACAACAATTAGAACAAAATCAAGAACTTTTAAGACATCATCTTGATGCAGTTTATGCATTAAGAGAAGAAATGGCTACATCACATGAAAATGCACTTGAAGAGATTAAACGTTATCGTGAAGAAGTTAAAGCAAAAGAAAAAAAGAAAATTGATGAAGAACGAAGAAAAGCAAAAAAACTTTATCAAGACAAACAGCGCCAAGTGAAATTGAAACAAAAAGAAGAGCTTGATAAAGCGAAAAAAGAATTTTCAAATCAAAAGAAAAAAGATGCTGAAAAATTAAAAAAAGAAAAAACTAAAATTGATGCACAATCAAAAGTGAGAACACAAAAAGCTTTGAATAAAATTAAAGCATAGAAAAAGGAGTGAGAGCATATGAACGAACCATCAAAGCAAAATCACAAAAAAATGATTCTTGTTTCATTAACATATTTAACGCTCTCCATTTTAGTTTTCACTGTTTCAGTTTTTGCATGGTTTACATTAACCAATGTCAATGATGCAAGCTTAGTTCAAAATATTTCAGGTGTTGAAGCAGAATATGAATTCTACATATTTAAAGATTCTACCAACTCGGGTAGTTCTGATCTTAGATTGATGGAAAATTTATGTTCCCCCACTAAAACTGATCAATGTTATGAGTATATTCCAAATCCAACCACAATGTATATTGTTGATGGATTTGCAGCCCCTGGTGACCGTTTCTCATTTGCTTTGAGAATTATCAGTGTGGGGTCTACTTCAGGATATATCGATTTAGAAGTAGGGAATTTAGTATCAATAGGATATGATCGGATTGAAAACAAAATTCAGTCAGCATTCACACATGAAATTACTAAAATTTCTTATGATATAGACGGAATTGAATCTGAGGATATTAAAGACCAATCACCTGTGATTTATGAGAATGGACTTTTCAATTCATATTGGCCAGCTTATTCGTTAGTTTCAAATGCACCACTACTAAACAGTGGAATTAATTATTCTGCAACCATCATATATTTCGATTTCTATTTTGATCCCACTGTGTATGGTATTGACTCTGAAGGATTACCTTTGACTAATAGTAATATTTTCATGAATCAAGTATTCCAAATTAGAAATATTTATATGACTTTACATCCTTAATAAGGAGAAACATCTTGAAAAAGCATTTACCTAAGATCATTACAACATTATCAGTTGTTATCTTCATGATTGCACTCTCTATCATGGTGATTGGAACTATTGCAATCAAGCGTAACGAGCCTTTATATTTACTAGGAAGAGCTGTAACTGCAATTCCTACAGGATCGATGGAAGGTAATCTTGAAGATTCCTTAGCAATTGGTGATTTAGCGATCATTAAAAAAGGAAATTATGAAGATGTGAAAATCGGTGAGATAGTTGTATTTCAACAACCTGTCTCAGATGATATAAATATTTTGGTTATTCACCGTGTGATTGATATTAAAGAAGAAGGATTTGTGACTAAAGGTGATGCAAATCCCGGTCCAGATCAAGGATTCGTCACTGAAGAAGAGTTTCAAGGAGTTTATGTTTCAAAAATTACATGTTTAAGACCCATTGTAACTGTCATCACAACGAGTTTAGGTAAAACTATCATCTTTGGTTTAATTACGATATTACTTCTTGGGTTACTTTTCTCAGAAATCATACATATAATTAAAACGGTTTCTAGTTCGCAGAAAGAAGAGATTCAAAATAAAGCACAATTAGAAATCGAACAGTTAAAAGAAATTGAACGACAAAAGATTATTGAAGAAGAAATAAAGAAAAGAAACGAATAATAAATTAAATCAAAAAATATAGGCAAAACTAGGGAAACCTAGTGACGCAAAGCTATAGGGCCCATAAAAGGGTAGCCAGTTGCACAATCCATCAGGGTTGTTCAGCTGGCTTTTAATTTATAAGAAGGAGGCAAGTCGATGAGAAAATATAGTTTAATCATTATGTCCATCTTAATCATTGTATTATCCGTCGTTGGCGTTAGCTACGCTTGGTTTACATATCTTGAAACCAAATCACTTGCATCTTTCACAGCTGGTGAAATTGATTTAGAACTCAGAGCAAATCACGAAATCGTGATTGACAATTATGATTTATCTAATTTAGCTTACATCGATTATGAAGACGATTTAATTTCAAACATATCTGGATCCTTTGATGACATGGCTTCAATTTTACGTTTAGATTTTATCGCATCTGATAATACTGTGGCTATTAAGAACCAATTTGAACTCATTGAAAATACATCTACTCAAGGCTTAATCTACTTGATTTTATTTGAAGGTTTGAATATGACTCTAGAAGATCCAATTCAATCGAACTATTATGATATCATTCATGGAATCATTCAATCTGAGTTAACAAAAGAAGGCCAACTGCAAGCCATTCGTGATTATAATCAAGCAACAATCGATTACTTAGAATCCATCATTTTAACTTCTGGTCAAACAATGACGATTCAAATCGTTTTCTATGGCGATTATGATGACCTTCCTGTTGGCGAGGATTATTTAAATCAATCATTTCCATTTACATTAGTGATTAACACCATCAATGAAAAGGGAGTGGTTCTCCCATGATCAATCTAAACATTAAAAGACGAATGATTTTTTCGATGATTGTATTAATACTTGTGATGAGCTTAACATTTGGAGTTACTTACGCTTATTTTGAAATGAATAAAGAACATGGAATTATCATTGAAACGGGTGAATTTGATGTTGAAATCTTTGTCTATTTTGGGGATTTACTTTTAGACAGTGAATCGCCTTACTATGATGCGGAAAAACAAATCATCATCGTGAATGCATTTGATCCACTTGCTGAAAATTATATTGAAGATTTACAAATATATTTAGTGATTAACCCTGTAGTTGCAAGCCGTTTAAGATTAAAATTTCAAGACCAATGGGAAATGCGTAGAGTTTATATTGATCAACCATTAGAAGATCCAATTCCAGATATTGTTGAAAACTTATATCATCCAAGAAAAGAACAACCGTACTATCCGTTTTCACTTCTTAAAATGAATCCAGAATTCACTTATATTTACGGTGGTGACAAATATTTATATTTTGATCAAGTGATACGAAAAGACGCATCAACAACATTACATATTATTGATGGTGGCGATCCTTATCCTGTTAGAATTAATGAAGTTTTTAATGAAACAGTTTATGTCTACATTGATTTAACTATTGAACTTGTTCAAGCCAATCGGTATTCACAAGTTTGGGGAATTCCATTAGATTTTTATACAAATCCTTAAAAGGATGTGAGTAAATGCTTATCCTAAAAATGACTAAAAAAATCATGTTAATCATGTTTGTCGCAATCATCGGTTTTTTTGTCGTTGATTTTTTAGGATTAAGTGACATAAGAGGTAATGATTATCAAGAATCCACCTCATGGCAAGGCGAAGATATTGGATTTATTCCACAATTAGATGTTAGTTATGAGAGCGCTTATGTGCCTTTTTCAGTGATCTATCAAGATCCTTTATTAATTGATAATTCAAAGATCTATGTGATTGAGAATGCCGAAGATCTCTATTTTTTGTCGCGCGCGTCACGCGAGGAGTATCGTGTAGCGTTTATGGCACTCAATTACGTTTTAGGTAATCATATCGATTATTATGAAATCGTTCAACAAAATATTGATAACCGTTTCGTTCCGATTGGATTTATTGAACCTTTCAATGGAACTTTTGATGGCCAAGGATATGAAATTACCAATCTTTTCTATCAAACCATTATGAGTGAAGAATCTTATAATAATGATTATTTTGGACTACGTTTTTATTCAATGTTTTCTAAAATTGGAACAACCGGAGTCATTAAAAATTTTGGTTTAATTAATCCAATCATGATTCAACCCATTGAATGGGGCATTATGAACCATGCCTCATTTATAGCTGGTGAAAATCGAGGACTCATTGAAAATGTATATGTCAGAGATACAAGAGGTGTTAGCTCTGGTATGTTTGTTGAGGGTGAATTCCATTTATCTGGTTTAGTCTCAATCAATTATGGAACTGTGAGTCAAGCTTATTTAGCAACTCCTCATGTGAGAGGAATTGCTGTTTTAGATTATCAATCGACCAGTGTTGGGTTCTATCAAAATACCGGTGTTATTTCAAACGTTTATTATGATACAACCATTTATGAAGATACAAGTTCCACCAATAATTACATCACACCACTATCGACCACTCAATTTTTAAATCACTCATTATTTTCTGATGATTGGTTTTTTAGTGATTCATACCATAGTCTAACAACAGATCCGAATGAATATCAACAAATCACCTTAAATCATACCTATCCGATTTTACAAGGTTTAGATGTTGAAAATGGGAAGTTACTCATTAAAAGTGCTGCAGATTTAAGTTATATGAATACACTCTTAGAATTTTCAGGTTTTTTTAGAAATGCTTATTATGAGCTCATCCATGATATTGATATGAATGAACTTGCAAGCGATAATTATCATGCAGCTGATGTCGCATTTAATGGTACATTATCAAGCAGACTTGTAACTATAGATTCAGTTTTATATCCTCGTTTCAGTAGCCAAGGAGGAAATCCGGACTATCATACAATTTTAAATTTATCGATTGAAAAAGGTACAGTCATTGGAGTTTATACATCTTATGCATTATTTCCATCTTTATTTGGAAGTATCGAGAATTTAAACTTTGTGAATTTAACGATTGATGCACTTGATATTGATGATGCATCCAATATGACGAAAGTATTGGTTGGTTCTATTGCTGGACAGATGAATGAAGGATCGATTTCAAACGTTCATGTACTTGGTGATATTTTTGTTCCTCAAAGCACACTTCCAACAACAAAACTTTATGTTGGTGGTTTAGTTGCAGAAGGTAATGGAAGTATAACTCAATCGTCAACGAATGGTAATTTAACGGTTGATACACAAATCTATGATGTCAAGAGTAATCAAAGTGCTGTTGCGGGTTTAATTGGAAAAACAACAGGTATTGAAGTTTTTGAATCAATTAACAACATGTCAATTTTATCCTTTGGTTATACTACACCTAATGATTCAACTATCTATATTGGTGGACTGATTGGTCATGGGAATATTAGATCATTAAACCGCAGTATTAATAGTGGTCACATCGCATC
>JAFGTQ010000007.1 GCA_016934015.1 Acholeplasmataceae bacterium
ACTATGTCAGTTCTTTTTTTATTAATTGATTGATACTGCAATTCCTAATGCTTCAGGACCTGTATGAATAGCAAGTGCTGGTGTAATGGTTGAAAGTGTAAAATTACGAATACCGAGAAGTTTTGATTTCAGTTCTTTTTCAATTGATTTTAAATCAAGTTTAGAATCACTGTTGAGTAGTGCTACATCATAAGAAGAAGCATCTTTCACAAAATCAATGACTTGTTCGATCAGTTGATTGACGGCACGTTGATATCCACGTTCTTTTTTGATTGTATAATAAATTCCATCTTCATTACATGAAATAACGGGTTTAATCTTTAATAAATCTGCGACAGTAGCAGCTACTAAACCAATCCGTCCACCACGCTTTAAATAAAGAAGTTTATCCACAGTGAAAAACACTTTTTTAAATGTAAGTCGTTCGTTAACTTTTTCAATAATTTGATTAAATGACATCTTGTTATTAATCATATCAAGTGCTTCTAATGAACTAAATCCACTGGCCATACTAATATTTTTCGTATCAATGATTTCAATGCTTAAACCCTCATAATCTTTAGCAATCTGACTAATGACATTCATCGTTCCACTTAAACCTTTTGAAATAGGGATACAAATCACATGTGTAAAACCTTGATTCTTGATCATGTCAAATGTGTCCATGATGTCTTTTGGACTTGGGAGTGATGTTGTAATTTTTGAATCATCAAGTCTTGAGAGGATTTCTTTGAGTGAAATATCTTTCTTATCGACATATTCCTTCCCATCAATAATAATTCTTAGCGGTAATACAAAGAGCGGTAAATCCTTCTTGCCAATGATCAAGTCGGAACCAGAATCAGCAAGAACTGCAATTTTTTCAATCATTTTTTAATTTCTCCTTTAGGTATTTTTTTTAAAAGGTATTGTGACATCATAATCGACGCAAAAGCTATGGTTGCCGATTTCAGAGGTAATAGGTCTAGATCTACTGGGGTTTGAAAATAACTTAAATCAGGAGTTTGCTCAAGTTCCATAATCGTTGATTTAAGAGCATTTTCAAGAAAGGAAATAAATGCATTATATGCATCTACTTTTCCTAAAACAGATGTTAAGTGTTTAATGCCTTGGCTGACATCTGATAATGTACCAATCTGTTTTAAAACTGTAATGGTAATAATAAAAGCAATATGATCTTTTGAGTATCGTTTTTTTTGAGGTGCAGGCATAATATTGTTTTTAACGTAATTATTAATCATGGAAGCCGTTAATACATTGCCGTTATTATTATCTTGACTAATAAAGATAATTCCGATGTTTTCATTGACATACTCTAAGACTTGATCTAAGTATAGTGATAATACGGGTAGTTCATCATATCTTGGTAAGTGAATATTTTGAATTCGTTTCATCCAATCTTTGATTTCTATATCCATACGATTTCTCCATCTAGTTTATAATACTAGATTATCAGTTTATTAAAATAAATCAATTGAATTGCAAATCTATGTGATAAATTTCATAATTTATGATGCCAAATTATAAATAAAAAAACTCCTAAGTCTTAGATGAGGTATTGTTCCATACCTTTTCTCAACTTTAGGAGTCGTTTTAAACTATTTTAGTAGTTATACCTTAACGCCATTGTTTTCTAATCTCATCCATTTGATGGAGAATATTCAGCGTTTCAAGGTGTGTCATCAAAGAACTTTCTTTTCGATCATTTTCAAGGCAATTTATTACTTCGAGTATTTCATATTCCATACCATTTACGATGTGTTTATTTTCAATTTCTTTAATTAAATGGTGATGATTATCATAGATCGAAGCGCGCTCTGCACCAATAAACATTGGTATTTGGATATACCCTTTTGTTCCATAAATGAAACCCTCAATGGGTAAATTATAGCCTAGTGAAGATTTCAAGTGAGCAATTGCTTGATCGTAATACAACGTGATTTCATTCGATAAATCCACGCCAGTATGGTATAAATCAACGTTACTTTCTATTCGATGAGGTGTGCCTAAGAAAAGATTAGCGAATGTTAAAGGATAAATGCCAACATCAAGAAGTGCACCACCACCTAAGTGAGGTGCAAATAGCCTACTCTCATCATCACGAGTGGCTTTGAAACAAAAGTTAGCTTCAATCTTTGTAATATCACCAATGACACCATTTGATATGAGCTGTTTGACTTCGATAATGGTAGGTAAGTATCTTGTCCATAGAGCTTCCATCACAAACAGATTTTTATTATTTGCCTCATCAAAAACAATTTTTGCCTGCTCTTCATTTAGAGTAAATGCTTTCTCACACAAGATATGTTTATGATATTTTAGAGCAAGCATCATATGTTCAAAATGAAGCCCATGTGGGGTTGCAATATAGACACATTCAACTGAAGAATCTTTTAACATATCCTCATAAGAACCATATGCTTTTTCAAATCCATAAGTTTTTTTAAATGCTTCTGATTTATTCAAATCTCTTGAAGCAATTGCATAAAGATTTCCACCAATTCCAAGAAGAGCTTTAGAAAATTTAGTTGCAATATTCCCTGCACCCATGACGCCAAATTTAATCATCGAATTAGTCCCAACGTCTTGGATCGCCTTTAATCGTGTCTAAGAATGCCATATCTTCATCTGAAATTTCAAAATCTACTTCAGTATTTTGAATGATTCGATGTTCATGAACCGATTTTGGAAGGGGAGCCGTTTCTTTTTGGATACACCAACGGATACAAATTTGAGCAGAAGTGACGTCATATTTTTTAGCGACTTTTTCAATGTCCTTATTGCTCAATAAATAGCCGATGCCAAGTGGAGAATAAGCTTCAATGAAGATGTTTTTTTGGTTGCAATAATTGATTGTTTCACTTTGATCAATACCAATAAAATAACCAATTTGATTAACATGAGGAACAATTTCACAGTGTTGAATAATGTTTTCAATATCTTTTGGTGAAAAGTTAGAGACACCAATAGCACGAATACGCCCCTCTTTGTATAGTTTTTCCATGGCTTTGTAAGCTAGTACGTTACCTTCATCACAAATTTTACCAATTTCACTCCATGGCCATGGAGCATGAATTAAAAATAAGTCTAAATAATCGAACTGCAGTTCAGCCATAGTTTTTTCAAAAGCTTCGAGTGCACCTTCATAAGTTTTAATGTGTGATTCAAGCTTGGAAGTCACAAAGATTTCTTCACGTGGAATCTTTGAATCTCTGACTGCTTGTCCAACACTTGCTTCATTTTGATAACCTTCTGCAGTATCAATGTGTCGATAGCCATTTTTTAATGCAGCTAGCACGGACTGATAGGTTTCCTCACCTTTTTTTGATTGCCATGTTCCAAGCCCGATTTTTGGTAATTTAACTCCGTTACTTAGTGTATATACTTGATTTAAAACTTTCATGATTTACCCTCCCTTTTATGTTTATTATTATAACAAGTTTAAGATGAAATGTGTAATATACGCAATGATAAAAATAAAACGGCTCATTAAGCCGTTATTAGCATTTTATGAAAATGAGTCATAGTTTTGCACTATATTTTTAAAGATGTATGTTCCTTATCGTGATAATAAATTGAAATCTAAAGGCCTGGCCGTGTAGGTCGTACTGGATAAGGGGTTGACTTTGGAAACAATCCTTCAGTAGTAAATTGAGTAACCCATTCATTATCGACGCTTGACATCAAATTATCTGTATTGACAGTTTCACTCGAAGGGTTTCCAGAAAAATACCACTCACCACCAATAGCTGTCAAAGGATTATCAGGGTTTTTAACGATAGCAACTAGAATTACCCCAGTAGAAGCAATACTCACTTTATAATTTCCATCATTAAGCATGATATACTCGCCAATAACCCCATCATCACCAAAAATATTTGGGCTCTCATTTATGCTTGGGATATGACAATCACCAGCTATGATACATACATTCACAGCATTTTTAACTTGGATTGCATCTGCTAATACTGCCTTTTTTTGAGTATTCGTGATTAGACTACCCAAAGCAGGAATAGCGATAGATGCTATAACACCTAAAATGACAATAACTGCTAATAATTCTATGAGGGTTACCCCTTTATGGCTTTTCATCATATGAATTTCTCCTTAAGTAATTTCAAACATACCGTTAAATCATGATGAATCACGCCTTTAACATTAGGTATTAATTTTTATAGTATTTCCCCAAAATTTGGAGTTATTTCAAAAAAAAATGGTGGAGATGAGGGGATTTGAACCCCTGTGCAAGACACTTCAATAAATGGTTTCTACATGCTTAGTTCAATCTATGATTTCACGTATATATCGAGATGAACAAATGATATAAACACTATCCTATGTGGTTCGTCGATTAAGCTAGGATCATTAATCGATATAACTTACTAAATTGGGCCGCATCAGAACCGTAAGTAAATTCAGAATTGGCTCGCACCTTTTCTTAGGCAGCGAAACTAAAAGTTTGGTTTCCGGTTATTATAACCTCGGCTTTTTTACATGAGCAACCATGGCATGCTTACACGTATCTCTATGCCGTGACGAATCCAGAACATCCCCAGCGTCATTATCTTACATCAAAATACATGAAATGTAAATACATAAGGATTACTAAGTTATCATTTCATTTTTGTGTGAATTTATGTATAATATTATTTGTTGAGGTTAATATTATGGTAAGCCTATTTCATATTTTTATAACATTTTTCAAGATTGGTTTATTTACCTTTGGTGGTGGATTAGCCATGATCCCAATTATTAAACGTGATATTGTCGATAAAGGCTGGATTGAAGAAGATGTCTTAGCGGATTACATTGCTGTATCACAGGTGGCTCCAGGAATGATTGCGATTAACATCGCGACACTTGTTGGGAACCATTTAAGAGGTAGAAAGGGTTCTTTAGCCTCTGTTTTCGGTGTTGCATTACCATCTTTAATTGTTATAACATTGATTGCGATGTTTTCATCGACATTTTTAGAGATTCCATTAGTCGTAAGCGCACTTAAAGGGATTTTAATTGTGGTTGTTATTTTCTTAGCTTATGCTGTGATCACATTAGGAGTTAAAGCAATTAAAAACTATTTTTTATTGTTCTATGCAATTCTCATTTTTGCAGTTGTTTTCTTCTTTAATGTATCAACGATTTTGGCTTTATTAAGTGCTTTTGTGATTGGAACTATCCACGCCTTCATCTTATATAGGAAGAGGGCAGACCAATGATTGAAATCATGTTTATCTTTTTCTATATTGGATTATTTACCATTGGTGGTGGTATGGTAGCAATCCCTCTCATTCAACAACAAATTGTTGATAGAGGCTTGATTACTGAAGAGTTTTTCCATGTCATCATCGCGATTGCTGAATCAACACCTGGTCCAATTGGTATTAATGTTGCGACTTATGTTGGTTATGAATTATATGGAATCATTGGAGCCATTTTAACGACAACATCATTCATATTACCTTCATTTTTGATTGTGTCATTATTAGCCAAAGTGATTATTAAGTATCGAAATAGTTTGTTAGTCGTTTTTTGGTTTTTATATTTAAAAGCTGCAGTTATTGGTTTAATTTTGTATGCGACTGTGAATATCGGACTTCGAGTTTACATACCCAATGGTATTGAGTCATTTGATTTCAAAGTTCTTGGACTTACGGTCGTATTATCAATCTTGTTTTACTTATTTAGAAAGAAACCTTGGATAGTCATCATCTTTGGTGCCATCTTAGGAATGCTATTCTTATAACACTCTTTTAGAGAGTGTTTTTTATTTGCACGTATAAGCAGTTGATTTTGAATAATGGTATAATGAAGAAAATGACAGATGAAGAGGTAGACACATGAAAAAACTTAAAGGAATTATTTTCGATATGGATGGGACAATCCTTAATACCATCGAAGATATTGCTGATAGCATTAACTATGCATTAAATATCTTTAATTATCCAACACATAATATAGATACAGTAAAAAAAGCCCTTGGAAATGGCGGAAGGAATTTAGTTGATCAATTAGTTCCTAAAGGCTTAACTGAAGACCAAATATCAGAAGTTTTTCACCTTTACCAATCATATTACAATGAACATAGTGCGATTAAAACAAGACCTTATGAAGGTATTATTGAACTTTTAATTGAATTAAAGCATAGAGGATACATTTTAGCGGTTGTATCTAATAAGTTTCAACATCTCGTATCAGATTTAAATCAAGGAATGTTTAAAGGTTTATTTGATGATGCGATGGGAGAAAGAAAAGGAATACCAATTAAACCCGCACCCGACATGATTTATCACATACTCGATGAATTAAACCTTAGAAAAGATGAAGTTATCTTTATCGGAGACTCCGAAGTTGATATTGAGACAGCAAAGAATGCAGACTTAAAAGTCATTGGCGTCACGTGGGGATTTCGTAACCGAGAAGAACTTATTCACGCAGGAGCAAAAGACTTAATTGATCGACCAGAAGAATTAATCTTGTGGTTAGAAAGGAATCGATGATGAGCATTATTCGCTTAGATCAAGTTAGTAAATATTATAAATCAGAAGAAACCGTATCGGTTGGGATGAAAAAAGTTTCCCTTTCTTTTGATTTAGGAGAGTTTGTTGCCGTAACTGGTGAATCCGGAAGTGGGAAATCCACACTTCTCAATGTCATCAGTGGACTAGATGGATATGAAGAAGGTGAACTCTATTTATTTGATGAAGAGACATCGCATTATACCATCGCAGATTGGGAACGTTATCGCGGAGCTTATATTGGCTTTGTTTTTCAAAACTATAACATTATCGATTCATATACGGTATATCAAAATGTGATGCTCGCATTAGAAATTCAAGGTTATCCAAAAAAAGATCGAAAAAAACGTGCATTTGAATTAATCGATAAAGTCGGTTTAACATCACACCGACATCATAAAGCTTCAAAACTTTCAGGGGGTCAAAAACAACGTGCAGTCATCGCGAGAGCACTTGCTAAGGATTGTCCTGTGATTGTTGCTGACGAACCAACAGGTAATCTAGATAGCCAATCTGCAACGCAAATCATGAAGTTACTCCATGACATCAGTGAAGGAAAACTTGTCATCGTCGTGACGCATGATTATGATCAAGTAAAAAATTATGCAACACGTAAAATCAAGATGCACGATGGTGAAGTGGTTGAAGATAAAGTATTGCATGATCATGAAATACCAACTCAAATAAATCCTGTAGAGCTCAAAAAAACGAGTTTTTGGACTTTGACAAGATTTGCAGTAAGAAATATGTTTTCCACACCAAAGAAGAGTCTATTTCTATTAATTATGCAAATTCTAGTAATTGCAGTTTTTACATTAGTCTATACTGACCAGATGAAAAATATTCGAGAAGAAGGTTTGGAACAATCGCAGATTTTTCCAAATGTTCCTGAAACAAGAGTTTTAATTGAAAAACGAGATGGATCTGAATTTTCGGAATCTGAGATCAACGATTTTAAAGCATTAAGTGTTGTAAAAGAAGTTTATGAGCATGGCAGCCTTTTTTACAATGAAATGGAACTCAGTATTAAAGGTTCCAATGAATATAGTTTTGGTTATATCGAAGGTACAGATAGTGCAATTGTATTATCTGAACTAGAAATCACTGGAAGACTTCCTGTAGCCATCGATGAAGTGGTGATTAGCTCGCATTGGCAAAGTTTCAATGTTGGTGATACGATTGAACTCTTTAATGGCTATTATTATCAAGAAAATGATAACATCAGTTTTGGTACGTTTAAGGTTGTGGGTATTGACAACCAAGATCGAAATATGATCTATTTTTCAGATGCATACTTGAAACAAGATTTAGAGATTGATAAACAACTTGATATTTCAAGATACGAAAATACAAGAAGTTCTATTTCTTACCAAATGTCATTTGATTTTGAAGGGGAATCTGTGTATGTTGAAAGATCATATGAACCGATTCAAGCAGATATTGTCTTTTATGGTACGGGTGAACCCACAAGAATTGAAAATCAAACAATTGAAATCAGAACATACTCATCAACTGGGATAGAATTAACGAAGACTTTGACAGATATTTCAATCATTGTTTATGAAAACTTCGAGAACGAATATTATAAACGTGTTTCAATGGATCAAGAAATATATGATAACCTCGTCGAAGAATTTATGCTTGAAGTTGAGTTTGAGTATATGTTACCTGAACGTAATTTACTTTCACTCTCTGTTTCTGGGTTAAATCACGGGAATCGAATCATCGAAATGGTTGATTCAGAGATTTATAAAGTTTACTATCCAGCAAATATTTCATCACCCATGCGTGAAGTTTTAGTTTTCTTATCTGGCTTATTAGCAATCGTATTACTCTCCTTATTTGGCTTATTCTTATATGCAATTGTTCATGCAGTAACAAGAAATGTGATGAATGCACGAAAGAAAGATTTTGCCATTTATCGATCGATTGGAGCAAACCAAACATCCTTAGCAAAACTTGTAGTAATCGAACAAATTATCATGGCTGTTGTTGGGTTTGTTTTAACATTGCTCATTTTAAATTTATTAAGTTCAAGCATTCCGATGATTCAAAAGACACTCCCTTACATGGAGATTCAAGATTATTTAATTTTAATGATTGCTTTTGTACTTTTTGGTCTATGGTTAGGCTTAAGATTCAATAAGAAAGTGTTTAAACAAACCGTGATTGAGACACTTTCAGCAAGTAAGGGGGAATAAGTCATGATTTCAGTAAAACACGTTGACAAGTACTTTAATCGAAGAAAAAAGAATGAAATTCATGTCCTTAATGACATTAGTCTTGATTTCCCTAGCAAAGGTTTAGTGGTTTTATTAGGTGCTTCAGGATCCGGGAAAACAACATTACTTAATGTCATTGGTGGACTTGATTCAATTCAGTCTGGAAAGATTGTCATTGATGATCAAGAAATTGAAAAATATGATGCCCAGAAATGGGATGAAATTCGGAATGAACACATCGGATATATTTTTCAAAACTATAATTTACTTCCTGAACTCTCTGTATTTGATAACATCGCATTTGTGTTAAAGATGTTAGGTATTAAAGATAAAGAATATATTGAAAAACGTGTTCACTATGTGCTTCGTGCTGTGAATATGTATCCATTTAGAAAGAAGAAAGCACTTCAATTGTCTGGTGGTCAACAACAAAGGGTTGCAATTGCGAGAGCACTTGTTAAAAATCCTAAGATTATTATCGCAGATGAACCAACAGGTAACTTAGATAGTAAAAATACACTAGAAGTCATGAATATTATTAAGCAAATTTCAAGTGAAAAACTTGTGATTCTAGTGACACATGAAAAAGAAATCGCCAAGTTTTATGGTAATCGAATCATTGAGATTAAAGATGGACAAGTTATTCAGGATTATTTTAATGATGAAATTGAAGATCATAAGATGGGTAAAGATGACACAATTTATCTAAAAGATATGCAAAAAGGTGTAAATTTATCCTCTGACCACGTGAGATTAGAAATATTCTCTGATGAAGAAGTACTTGATAGTCCAATCGATATCAAGCTTGTTGTTAAGAATAAAACATTATATTTAGATGTGCAGTCACTATACAATAAGATGAAAATTGTCGATGAAAACTCAGGTGTTGTCATAAAGAATGAACACTATGTAAAGAAGACACGTCAAGAATTGATTCAAACATCTTTTGATCTAGAAGAAATTGACCATAGTCAAATTAAAAAAGATTCAAGTTCGATGGTATCCATTAAGCAAACACTCCGCATGGCTTTAGAGAAGGTTCTTCGAACTGGACGAAAAGGCAAAATCATGTTATTTAGTTTCTTTATTGCTGGTATGGTTATCGCATTTACAATCGCCACTCTAGCTTCTGTAGCCATTGTTAGACCTGAGCCTTATATGCAGATATCAAAAGGTTACGTCCGCACAGATTATAAAGAAAGCATGCCAACTTATAATCAGTTAATGGTACTTGGACAAGTTGATGAGAGTTTCTACATTCATCCGTTCTCTCAAGTCATGATGCGTTTTCTAAATTCTGATGGTAGTGAAGCATTTGTTGGGTTTAATGCTCAAATTGAAACAGAGAATCATCTGGATATGTTTAAACTCCTAGATGGTAAACTACCAGAAAATGATCGTGAATTTGTGATTACTTCAGGTATTGCTGATCAACTGGTCGATACAAGAGTTGGACAAGATTTCGGTATTTGGACCTATAGTCATATTTATAATGAACATTTTAAATTTATTGATTCAACATCGCAAATTGTTGGTATCGTAGAATCTGAAATTCCAATGATTTTTATGAGTGAAGTTGCCGCAACATATTTTACGTATAAAGACTCTAAACAACAACCTTATGAACTCTATGATGCTTCAATTATCTTACATGGTCAAGCACCACAAGATCAAGAAATTATGATTTCAATGACTGATTACGCATTTTTAGATCCTGAACTTGATGTTTCAGGAACATGGCCAAAGAGTTTTCCAATGTATAATTTAGTCGTTTCAGGTATTCATCAACTTGAGGACTCTGAAATAAAAATTTATACTTCACAGACCTTAAAAGAAATGTTAATTGATGAGAGTAAAGAACTCTTGATATACTCGAATGAACGAGAAGAATTGATGAATGCTTTACTTGAAACTTATGGTATTACGTCGAGTGATGTTTACCAAGATGCATTTGAAACAAGAGCACAAAGCCAACGTATCGCCTTCATCAGTACACTTACAACATCATTACTCCTCATTGGATTCTCGATGGTTGGATTCTATTTTGTCATTCGATCTTCACTCATTTCAAGAATATATGAAGTATCCGTTCATCGAGCACTTGGGGTTAAGAAAATAGACATTTTTAGATCTTTTGTGGTTGAAATATTTGCGATTTCTACAATTTCGACATTAATTGGATACCTATTAGCCACTTATACGTTAAATCAGTTACAAGATGGCTTATTAGGAACTCTAGACTTTTTCCTTGTAACACCTTTAACGACTGGATTAGGAATTGTACTACTTTATGCACTCAATTTATTGGCAGGATTATTCCCCGTTATCTTACTCCTTAAAAAAACTCCTGCACAAATCCTTTCACAATATGATATTTAACAAAAAGAGAGCCGACATGGCTCTCTTTCTTATATAAATGTTGTAATTGATTCAATAGGCAATCTTGTTGATTGATGACCGTCCTCCGCAGCTTTTCCAATGGAAATGATTAAAACTGGAATATAACGTTCTTTATCAATCCCAAGAGCATCATTAATTTTTTCATGTCGGAATCCGCCGATTGGGCATGTGTCATATCCATATTCTTTAGCGACATTCATCAGTTGCATGGCAACTAATCCCGCATCTAATAAACCAACTTTTTCAATGCCTTCATTAGATAAAGTAGGAATCATATTCGTAATATTTGTGATTTGTTTATTTCGAACTTCCAAAGGCATTAATCCTTTTTCGACAGCTTGATCAAAGATTTTTTCAGCAAATTCGAACTTTTTTAAATCAGTAAAGATGACAATCATTGCAGAAGAAGTTTCAAGTTGAAGCGTATTACCATATAAAACAGGTCTTAATTTTTCTTTTCCTTCATCCGTTGATATCACCACAAAACGCCATGATTGCATGTTCATCGAGGAAGGTGCTCTTGTCGCATCTTCTAAGATTTGAATCATTTCTTTTTGACTAATTTTTATTTTTGTATCATATTTTCTGATGGAACGACGATTTGTTAAATTTGACATTTTTTTCACCTCAACTTTTTTATTTTAGCATGTTTTAATCGATTATGAAGGAATTATGCTTCACCGTTTATGTTATAATAAGTGATAGCAAAGAGAGGGATATGATGACAACATTTATATTGATTCGACATGGTGAACCACGTTATGATGAAGTGCTATCACGCGGTTATAAAGGTATGGGATATGAGCTTGGTAGACTAACTGATTTAGGTGTCAATCAAGCAGAAGAAAGAGCTAAAGATGAAAGACTAAAAAATAGTCAAATCATCATCAGTTCACCCTATACAAGAGCGTTACAAACAGCAGCCATCATCTCAAGAAAAACAGGGATTGAACTTATCGTAGAAAACGATCTGCATGAATGGATGCCCGATATGACCCAAAATTATCAACTCGAACCTCATACTTCATTTGAAGAATATATTCAATACCGAGGGATTCCTAAAGATTCTAGATTATACCCATGGGAAACCTATGAGCACTTACAAGAGCGTGTGGGTAAAGTTTTGGATCGATATCAAACATATGAAAAAGTGATTGTTGTATGTCATGGTGTTGTGATCTCATCACAAACACATTTTGATGATATTATTGAACATTGTGGTGTTCGAATACTCGTTCGATCATGAATATTGAAAAATTAGAATCTTGGTTTTTAAATCATAAAAGAAAGCTAAATTTTAGAGGAAACACAGACCCATATTTGATATGGGTTTCTGAAATTATGCTCCAACAGACTCAAGCAGAAACTGTCGAGCCTTATTTTGAAAAATTTATCAAAAAATATCCAAATGTCCAGTCACTTGCAAATGCAGATTTAGAAGAGCTTAAGAAAACAGTTGAAGGAATTGGCTATTATCGAAGATTCAAACTCATGCATGAAGCAGCCATGGTCATTACAACGAAACACCAAGGCAGGTTCCCAGACACTTATGAAGATGTCATCAAACTTAATGGGATCGGAAAATATACAGCAGGTGCCATCATGTCTATCGCATATGATAAACCTTTTAGTGCTGTAGATGGAAATGTAATTCGTGTCCTAAGTCGATATTTAGGTGATTATGGGGATATGCGAAAAGAAAAAGAAAAGAAGAAGCTTGATCAATACAATCAACACATGATTGAAAAAGCTCATCCTCGTATTTATACTGAATCAATGATTGAATTAGGAGCCCTTGTTTGTAAACCGAAGCAACCACAATGTGAATCTTGTCCTTTAAATGAACATTGTTTTGCATATCAAAACCATAGTGTTGAAGCATTACCTTTTTTATCTAAATTAAAGAAACAAAAGGTATTTCAATATCATGTATTTATACTTGAAGATGAGCATCACTATTATCTTAGAAAACGAACAGAATCTTTATTAGAAGGAATGTATGAATGGCCTCAGTTTGAAAGTGAAAGTTATTATGCAGCCATCGAACAGCTTAGTGAACGTGGTATCGAAGCAGAAATAATTGATTCTTTAGGTCATTATAAACATGTATTCTCACATCAAATTTGGGAAATGGATGCATATCTTTTGAGAATCATTCAATGCAATTCAAGTCAATTTATTAAAATCAAAAAAGAAAATTTAAATCAATATCCAATGGCTGTTGCTCATCAAAAAATAAAAATCGCATGACTTAGGTCAGGCGATTTATTGATGAAAGGTTTCAATGAAAAATGGATGGTCCTTTAAGACTTTATACATTGGAAATCCTAAGACATAAAGTACAACTGCTTCACCAATGAAAACCCAAATGGCAATGGGTACAAAAGGAATTTGATCGAGTATACTGATCATTAACCCAATAATGATTGCATTTGATATTGCTGGGAATATTAAAGCTACGAGCTTATGTTTGTTAAAAATGATTAGTAAAACTAAGCCAATAATGGTAGCAAGTGATCCAACGAGGGCATCCAAAATACCAAATGGACTAAATAACCAGTTTGCTACAAAAGTACCAATGGTTAATCCAATGATACTTTTCTTATCAAAGAAGACAAAGATAATGAGTAGTTCGGCAATTCTAAATTGGATTTTCTCAAAACTCAAAAATTGAAAAGCATAAACTAAGACAACATAGACTGTAGCAAGCATGGCTTGCGTGGTAAAAGTGTAAATTAAACGTTTATTCATGATATTCTCCCTGTTTTGTTTTAGCTGGTTTCCTAGGGTACAGCTAATCTTTGAATACTTTAACATTGTATCAATAATGTGTTATAATTACAAGATAAAGGTGATGAAATGGCAATCAAATTTGAAGTTCTACATGTATGTAAACAAAGTGGTGCTAGATTGGGGCGTTTAACAACTCCTCATGGTGTTTTTGAAACGCCTTTTTTTATGCCAGTAGGTACACAAGCAACAGTGAAAACATTGACTCCCGAAGAAGCTTTTGAAGTCTCAGAGGGCTTAATATTAGGCAATACTTATCATTTATGGCTACAGCCAGGCAATGAATTAGTGAAGGAACATGGTGGAATTCGTGGCTTCATGAAATGGAAAGGTGCACTCTTAACCGATAGTGGTGGATACCAAGTTTTCTCACTCACGGATATGCGAAAAATCACAGAGGAAGGCGTCCATTTTAAACATCATAAAAATGGTTCAGCACTCTTCATATCACCCGAAGATTCGATCAAAATTCAAGAGGATTTAGGTGCGGATATCATCATGAGTTTTGATGAATGCCCACCCCCATATGAAACGGATGAATATATGAAAACATCGGTGGATCGAACTATTCGATGGGCAAAAAGAGGGAAAGATGCGTTAACAACCGATCAAGCACTTTTTGGTATTGTACAAGGTGGTTTAAATAAAGATTTACGCAAGTATTGTGCAGAAGAATTGATTCAAATGGATTTTCCAGGTTATTCTGTTGGTGGTCTTTCAGTCGGTGAAACGAAACACGAGATGTATGAAATCACTAAATTTTTGAATCCGATTTTACCCTTTGATAAACCAAGATATTTGATGGGTGTTGGTGCTCCAGATGATTTAATCATGAATGTTATTAACGGTATGGATATGTTTGATTGTGTCTTGCCGACACGTATCGCAAGGCATGGCACAGCTTTAACAACACAAGGTAAAATAGTCATAAAAAACCAAACATATGAAAAAGATATGAATCCTTTAGACCCACATTTAAAAACACCCGTTTCTAAATATACAAGAGCTTATATCAGACATCTTTTTAAAGCGGAAGAAATATTGGGTATGCGATTAGTAACTTATCAGAATTTGGCTTATTTGAAGCACTTAATGAAAGAAATTAGAACTGCGATTAAAGAAGATCGTTTGTTAGATTATCTCGAAGAGATGAAGAAAACGACGAATTACTTTAAATCGCGATAAAAACCTTTATTTATAAACATATTTCATGTAAAATAGAATTAAACTTTAGGAGGAGATATCATGGTATTCGGCGAATCAGACAGTTTCAATCAAAAACCTATTATTAAAGTCATCGGTGTTGGTGGAGGCGGTGGAAATGCAGTCAATCGAATGATTGAAAATGACGTTAAAGGCGTTGTTTTTGTCGCGATGAATACCGATGCTCAAGTACTTAAAGTATCAAAAGCAGATACAAGAGTTCAACTTGGTAAGTATTTAACTCGAGGATTAGGGGCAGGTGCTAAAGCCGAAGTTGGTAAAAAAGCCGCCGAAGAATCGATTGAAGAAATAGAAGATGTTTTACGCGATGCAGACATGGTCTTCATTACGGCAGGTATGGGTGGCGGAACTGGGACTGGTGCAGCGCCAATCATCGCTAAAAAAGCGAAGGAAATGGGTTGTTTAACGATTGGTATCGTGACGAAACCATTCGCATTTGAAGGTCCTGCACGGATGCAAACAGCCATTTATGGGCTTGAAGAATTAAAACCACATGTGGATACACTTATTGTGATTCCAAATGAAAAATTATTAGCTGTTTCTGGTCCAACCACACAATTATTAGATGCATTTAGAGAATCAGATAATGTCTTGAGACAAGGTGTTCAAGGGATTGCTGAAATTATTGCAGTACCTGGTTTAATTAATGTGGATTTTGCTGATGTTAGAACAGTCATGGAAAATAAAGGGACTGCACTTATGGGTATTGGGATTGCATCAGGTGAAGATCGTGCGATTGAAGCAGCAAGAAAAGCAATTCATTCAAAACTATTAGAAGTATCGATTGATGGCGCAACAGATGCGATTGTTAATATTTCTTCAGGAACATCAATCACTTTATTTGAAACAGAACAAGCACTATCGGAAATTAGAAATGCAACGGATCGTGATTTGAATATCATCTATGGAACCACAGTTAATCAAGATTTAAACGATGAATTAATCGTGAGTGTTATTGCAACTGGTTATGAATTAAAGGTTAAAGATAGCTCGATTGATAGTTTAGAACGCGAAATATTTAATAATCCATCAGATCAACAATTAAAACTTACAAAGTCTGGTTTAAAAACACCGGATGAACCTATGATTGAAGATGAAACATCTGAAGGTAAAAAACGAAATCTCCCTTCGTGGCTCGTCAAAAAGGGAAAATTTTAAAAAGGCGATGAGCCTTTTTTCTTGGAAGGAATAAAAAATTATGCTAAGAGCAGGAATTATTGGATTACCTAATGTTGGAAAATCCACATTATTTAATGCCATCACAAAAGCAGAAGCACTCGCTGCAAACTACCCGTTTGCAACCATAGAACCCAATGTGGGTGTTGTTTATGTACAGGATGCTAGATTAAATGAATTAGAAAGAATTTATAAACCAAAGAAAGTGGTTCCTACAGCTTATGAGTTTATTGATATCGCAGGTTTAGTGCGCGGTGCATCAAAAGGCGAAGGGCTAGGCAACCAGTTTTTAAGTCATATTCGTGAAGTTGATGCGATTTGTCAAGTTGTTCGTTGTTTTGATAATAATCAAATTACCCATGTTGAAGGATCAATCGATCCAATTCGTGATATTGAAACAATTCAAATTGAATTATCACTTGCTGATTTAGAATCAGTTGAAAAGAGATTATCAAGACTTGATAAAAAGATGAAAGCGAAGACGAAAGATGCCATCGATGAATTTAACGCTTTAACCAAAATTAAAGAAGCTCTTGATCAAAATTTATCTCCACGTCATTTAGAGTTTTCAGAAGAAGAATTAAAAACGATTAAACATTTCAATCTTTTAACTATGAAACCGATGATTTATATTGCAAATGTGAGTGAGGATGATCTTCATCACCCACATGAAAATAGACATTATCAAAAAATTACGGCATATGCGAAAGAAAAACATATCGATGTCGTCTTAATTTCTGCTCAAGTGGAAATGGAAATAGCGTCATTAGAACCTGAAGAACAATTAACATTTTTAGAGGCTTATGGATTGAAAAAATCGGGTTTAAACGAAGTGATTGAAAAAAGTTATGAGCTATTAGGATTAAAAACATATTTTACAGCAGGTGAACCTGAAGTACGTGCATGGACATTTACGAATGGGATGAAAGCCCCACAATGTGCTGGCATTATTCATTCTGACTTTGAACGAGGATTTATTAAAGCTGAAACATTAGCTTATGATGATTTAATGAAATATAAAACTCCACAAGCCGCAAAAGAAAATGGTCGAGTCAGACTCGAAGGAAAAGATTATGTGGTCAAAGATGGCGACATTATGCTTTTTAGGTTCAATGTATGATTGACAATTTCGATGGCACTGTTGTTTGTGCATCTAAATATTTTACCGCGGATGAAATTCGAGTTTTATATCATAAAGGAATTCATGATTTTGGTGAAAACAAGGTTCAAGATTTTCTAAAAAAGAAAGAATTGCTCAGTGACTTAAATATCCATTGGCATTTTATTGGTCATCTTCAATCAAATAAAGTGAAAGATATGATTAATCATATTTCACTTTTGCATACACTTGATCGAATATCAGTAGCTAACGAAATCCAAAAACATGCGAAAGATGTTATTTCATGTCTTGTTCAAGTGAATTTAACGGAAGAAGATCAAAAAAGTGGGGTAAATCCTGAGAATTTGGCTGAATTTCTTATAGAAATTAAAAAGTATGATAAAATAAACATAGTCGGATTCATGACGATGGGCAAGTTAAACGATCAAAAAGAAACAGAAATAGCGTTTAAAAAGCTTGATGAACTATCGAAATTTTATAAACTTCCATATCGTTCTATGGGTATGAGTGACGATTACGAACTCGCGATTAAACACCACGCAACTCATTTACGAATTGGTCGTAAATTTAAAGAAATGCTTTGATTGGAGGACCTGATGGGATTATTTAGTAAAAGTAAAAAGACTGAAGAAAGTCCATTTGAAGAAAAGAAAGCTCTAAAAGCTGATCAAATCTTCTATGATAGTGCTGAAACAGATGACGATAACTACTTAATATCGCTCGCTGATAAAATTAAAAATGGTCAACCAATTATTCTTAATCTAGCAACACTAGAAATTGACCAAGCCAATAAAATCATTGCTTTTCTATCCGGTGTTGTATATGCTTTATCAGGAGATATTGTCAATATCAAAGAACATGTCTTCATGTTTGCTGGAAAAGATGTTTATGATGATGGTTCGATGGAAGATTTCTTAAAAGGAATTGTTGAATAATTAAATATGCAATGAAAAGGACACACAAGTTATTTAATGTCACAAGCGACTGGGGATGGTGAGAGCCCAGGACCACTTAAATTATCTTGGATCACCTTTGAGCAAAAAACAATGAAGTGCTAGGTTTTTCCTAGAACTAAGGTGGTACCGCGGAAACAATTTTCGTCCTTAGCGATAAGGGCGTTTTATTTTATAAAAATGAAGGGTGATAAACATGGATTACAAACAAACATTAAACATGCCAAATACTGAGTTTCAAATGCGTGGTAATTTGGGTGTTAGGGAAGTAGATTTTCAAAAACATTGGGAAGATATTAATCTCTATGAAAAAGTTTTAAAAAAGCATGAAAAAGAGATACCATTTGTGTTACATGATGGACCTCCATATGCGAATGGTGATATTCACATTGGACATGCTTTAAATAAAATCTTAAAGGATTTTGTTTTACGCTATCGTACGATGAAAGGTCATTATGTAAGATACATTCCAGGCTGGGATACCCATGGTCTACCTATTGAAACAGCACTCACTAAAAAAGGTGTGAAGCGCAAAGAAATGACATTAGCTGAATACCGTGAGTTATGTTACAAATATGCTGAAGATCAAGTAAAAAAACAAAAAGATCAATTTAAGCGCCTTGGAATTTTAGGTGAATGGGATCAACCCTATATCACCTACACTGGTGATTATGAAGCACGTCAAATTCGTCTATTTGCAAAAATGGTGAATCGTGGACTTATCTATAAAGGTTTAAAGCCTGTTTTTTGGTCGCCATCTTCTGAATCTGCACTTGCAGAAGCTGAAATTGAATATGCTGATAAACAATCCATCTCGATTTATGTTGCTTTCCCATCTTTCAAAGGAGAAGGACTATTAAAAGATGCTTCGTATGTTATTTGGACAACTACACCATGGACGATTCCAGCGAATCTCGCGATTTCTGTCCATCCTTTGTTTAAGTATGCGGTTGTTAAAGTGAGTGACAAAAAGTTTGTCGTGGCTGAAACACTCGTACATAACTTAGCTAAAATCTTAAATTGGGAATCTTATGAAGTGCTTGGACTCATTAAAGGTAGTGAATTAGAATATCAACAATATGTTCACCCAATTTATCAAAGAGTGAGCCCAATCATTGTAGGAGATCATGTTACCGATTCAGATGGTACAGGTTTAGTTCATACTGCACCTGGACATGGTGAAGATGATTATCGCGTTGGTAAACAATATAACTTAGACATTTTATGTCCTGTTGATGATCAAGGAATGATGACTGAAGAAGCAGGTCCATTTGCTGGTTTATTTTATGATGTCGCAAATGAAAAAATCGTTGAATCACTTGAATCTTTTGGAGTTTTGTTGAAGAAAGAAAAGTTCACACATTCTTATCCTCATGATTGGCGTACACAAAAACCAGTCATTTTTAGAGCAACACCTCAATGGTTTGCATCTATCGATAAATTAAAAGAAGAATTGCTCGATGAAGTTAAAAAAATTGATTGGTTACCTTTATGGGGTGAAGTTCGTATCTCAAATATGATTGAAGGAAGAGAAGATTGGTGTATCTCTAGACAACGTGCATGGGGTGTTCCAATTCCTGTCTTTTATGCTGAAAATCATGAAGCAATTCTTGATCAAGTGGTCTTAGAACATGTTGCATCAATATTTGAAAAACATGGATCTAATATTTGGTATATCAAAGAAGCCAAGGATTTATTACCTGAAGGTTATACACATCCAGGTAGTCCTAATGGAATATTCAAAAAAGAAACAGACATCATGGATGTTTGGTTTGATTCTGGTACATCACATAGCGTATTAGAAGCTAGAGGGCTTAATTATCCTGCTGATCTTTATTTAGAAGGCTCTGATCAATATCGTGGTTGGTTTAATTCATCTTTAATTACCGGGGTTGCTGCACTCAATCAGTCACCTTATAAAAGAGTAGTTTCACATGGTTTTGTCTTAGATGCACAAGGTAGAAAAATGAGTAAATCACTTGGTAATACCGTTGATCCACTCGCAATTATGAAACAACAAGGTGCTGATTTACTTAGACTTTGGGTCGCAACGGTTGATTATCAGAGTGATGTGAGAATTTCCAATGAAATGATGACTCAAATCGCTGAAGGATACCGCAAAATTAGAAATACATTCCGATTTATGCTTGGTAACTTATCTGGATTTGATCCAAAGACGAATTATGTAAAACTTGAAGATCGTCTACCAATACATAAAGTAATGACTGAGACCTATCTTTCAGTCAGCAATCAAATTCTTGATGCCTATGAAAATTATCAATTTGATAAAGTCTACCGCATTGTTGTGCCTTTTATGATTAATGAACTCTCAGCTTTTTATCTTGATTTCACAAAAGATATTTTGTATATCGAAAAAGAAAATCAACTTGAAAGACGTATGGTTCAATCTGTGATTTATGACATCACAATGGGATTATTGAAGTTATTGACACCGATTATTCCCCATACAACTTCAGAAGCTTATAACATTCTACCATTTACCCATGAAGAGGATGTCTATTTAGAATATATGCCAAAGATACATGCATCTTTTGATCAAAATTTGATGAATGATTTTAATCTTTTCATGGAAATTCGCGAACTCATTTTGAAAAAACTTGAAGATGCAAGAGAACAAAAATTAATCGGTAAATCATTACAAGCAAAATTAGAACTTAAATTACTTTCTAAAGATTTAGATGCAATCTCACATTTGAAGTTAAATCTTCATCAAGTGCTCATTGTTTCGAGTGTTTCCATTGAAAAATCAAATCAAAGAGAAATTAAAGTATTGGTTGCTGATGGACATGTTTGTGAACGTTGTTGGAATATTGTGCCACATGTTCATGAGAATGGGTTATGTGAACGTTGTAACGATGTTATTGGAGGAGAAAAATGAACATATTAGTTGTCAATGATGATGGCTATCAAGCGGATGGATTAGCAATCTTGGTGAAATCTTTACAACCCTTTGGTAATGTTTATGTTGCAGCACCAAAAGAACACCAAAGTGCAAAAAGCCATGGGATTACGATTAAAAGTCGCATTGAAACTTTTTATGCGGATCCAATTCCAGGTTCTGAAGCAACGCTCGTTGTTGATGGCATGCCTGCGGATGCAACAAGACTTGGATTAAAGGTCTTCAATGTTGATTTTGATTTGGTGGTATCTGGGATTAATTATGGTCCTAATATTGCGAAAGATATCTTTTATAGTGGGACTGTTTCAGCGGCTTTGGAAGCTAAAATACTTGGTGTTCCTGCGATTGCTATTTCCGCTCCACATACAAATTTAAGTTATTTAGTCGATGAAACCATCAAAATTATGGATGAAATTATTGAAGCTAAACTATATGATGGTCCAGGCATTTTAAATATTAATTTCCCGAAAGCAAGTTTTGCTAAACCTCTTGGTGTGAAAATGACAACCATGGGTTCAAGATTACAACATGCTGAATTTATTAAAAGTGAAAGAGTCGATATATTTCATATCAAAAGCTCAATCATTCATTATCAAGAACAACCTGAAAGTGATGTTATCGCCTATGATGAAGGTTACATTTCGATCACACCACTGAAGTTAGATCGTACAGATTATGCATGGTTAAATGAAATCTTAGGTAACGATTAGTCTGTTTTGTTTTAACTATGTTAAACTATTAATAAGGTAGGTGAAATCATGGCGCAATTCAATCTTCACTTTTTTAAAGAAAAATCACGGAAAATCGATGTCGACAGTCTGATTAGTTTTTTTGAACACATTGAAGGATTTACTGTTGAAATTGATCAAGAAAGTGTTCGAATGTTTTACGAACATCCAAGATTGGAATATAAGGCGAAATTTGTGATCACACCAAAATCGTGTGTTCCCGATATTTATCGCTTAAGTCCGAAATTTTTAGATTTGAATTTTCATTTAGAACTCTCGTTATTGACACCTTATTACATCGCCAAACAGATTTTTGAGATTGTAAAGCGTGTATGTGATGCCTATGATTTCCACATTTATAATGAAATGCTTGAAGATGTTAAAGCATTTAAGATTGAACTCGTAATGAAAGCTTTTGAGATGCTTAAAGAAGCCTATATCAAGAAGAATCCTGTCATTTTAGCAGATTATCATCGTTTATCTAAAGACAAATCACAAGCGGTATTCCGCTACATGGACGATATCTTAGAACTTCAAAAATATTATCAAGAGCTTGACACATATGTACCAAGATATCATATTTTAACAACTGAAGAAAAAGCGCTAGTTTTTGGAATGGAATGGAAAGAGCATACGCTCACTGTCTTTCCTCCATACCTTGATTATGTGTTTTATCGAGTTGGAAATGAAATTAAAGTGATTAGTTATGAAGAACTATATCCACTGATTGATAAATATGTCTCAGATGTTCCTGGTTTTATTAAAGGAACAAAAGTCATGTCGAAAAAATTAAGTAAAAAAGTATTTAAAGTGATGAAAAAAACAAAATTCACCAAGATCAATCATACGTTTGCAAAAGAAGGCATCAAGCGTTTATTGGACTAGAAGGAGTATGGTTTGACCAAAAAAATATTGATTCATATCACTGGCTTTATCATGGTATCATTAGGCGTTGTTGGCATTATTTATGCCAGATTAGGTGCATCACCGATTGATGCGTTTAACTACTTCATGTATGTGATTACACCTTTATCATTAGGGACGATGGCTGTTTTAACCGGACTAGTTGTCGCTTTGATTGGATATATCTTTGATCGCAAGAAAGATATTTTTTTAAGCATTTCATTTTTATTCTTAGTGGGAGTATTCATTGATTTTTGGAAGTATTTATTTGATTTACTTCCACAAACATTATTTGAAGAATTATGGATTCAAATTCCAATGTCATTGATTAGTTTGGTTGTGATTGCAATCGGAACTGCCATGACAATCACTACAGGACTATCCGTATCACCCTATGAAAGACTTATGAATATTATCGATCGAAAGATTCATAGCATTCGTTATTCGAAGATGATAATTGAAGGAACATTCTTCATCATTGCGATTGTTTTAGGAATTATCACAAAACTTATTTGGACTCAGGTAAATATTATGACACTCATGATGGTTTTATTTAACGGTCCACTTGTTCAATATTTTCAACAAAAAATATTAAACCAAAAAAGAAAGGGAGTATTAATTCATGCAATTGAATAAAATGATTGACCACACAAAATTAGGTGCAAATGTAACAAATGCACAAATTGACAAACTGATTGAGGAAGCTAAAGCATATGATTTTAAGAGCGTTTGTGTAAACCCAATTTTTGTCCAACATGCGAAAGAAGAACTTAAAAATACGGATGTTTTAGTTTGTACTGTGATTGGTTTCCCACATGGTACACATCATCCAGAAGTTAAAGCAATGGAAGCTAGATTAGCTGTTCTATCTGGAGCTGATGAACTGGATATGGTGATTAACGTCAATGCATTAAAAGAAGGTCATGATGAACTTATCCTTATGGAAATTAAAGGCGTCGTTTCAATGGCTGAGGGAAGAACGGTTAAAGTCATCATTGAAACATGTTATTTAACACCAGAAGAAATTGTCAGAGCTTGTAAGATTGCTGTTCGTGCAGGTGCGAATTTTGTGAAAACATCGACCGGTTTTGGTCCATCTGGAGCAAAAGTTGAAGATGTTAAACTTATGAAAGAAACCGTTGGCGATAAAACATTTGTCAAAGCAAGCGGTGGTGTTAGAACATACCAAGATGCGATGAAAATGATTGAAGCAGGTGCAACAAGAATTGGAACGTCAAATGGTGTCGATATTGTATTAAAGAAAGGATTAGAAAATGTATCCAACTCCTCATATTGATCAAGAGAATAAAGATTTAATTGCAAAAACTGTTTTAATGCCTGGTGATCCACTTCGTGCAAAATATATTGCTGACACATTCTTAACTGATGTTGTGCAAATTAATTATGTGCGTAATATGTTTGGTTATACTGGATATTTTAATAAAAAGAAAGTAACAGTCATGGGTTCCGGAATGGGAATGCCATCGATTGGTATTTATAGTTATGAGTTATTCAGATTTTACGATGTTGAAAAGATTATCCGGATTGGTTCATGTGGCGCATATACTGATGATTTAAAGCTTTATGATGTTATTTTAGTTGAAAAAGCTTTCTCTGAATCGAGTTATGCGAAAACGATGGGTGTGTCTGCTCGTAAGTATTTATCTGCATCGAAATCACTCAATCAAAGAATTACTCGAGCTGCAGAAAAACTTGGGACTCCGCTCCATGTAACAACAGTTCACTCATCCGATGTCTTTTACCGACTAAATCCAAATGAATTTATCGATATTCATCAAACTTATGGTGCAGATGCCGTTGAGATGGAATCATTTGCTTTATTTGCAAATGCAAAAGCACTTAATAAAAAAGCTGCATGTTTATTAACCGTTTCTGATTCACTTGTGACGCATGAGGCAACAACATCACAAGAACGTCAAGAAGCGTTTACGAAAATGATGGAAGTTGCACTACATAGTCTATAATGCATTTTATTGAGAATAATTTTAAGACCATTCAATTTTCAGCATTTTTTACTGCGCCTGATGATTTGAAGGTAAGAGCTTATCGTAATGTGTTGCCAAATGTATTAACAAAGACGAATGACCAGTTTAAAACTAAACTTTTATTAAATGAGCACCTTGAGCATCTCTATGGTGCTTATTTTCGTCAAAAGATTGACAAATATGCAAATCAAACGGTTATAAGTATTACTTTAACCATTCCAGATCCTCAAATTGTGAAAGATAAACAATTATTTGATCAAGCTTTGGCATTATTCAAATCCACAATATTTGATAGAAAAAGTTTGAATGAGGATGTTTTTCATGATGAAAAACGGAATACGATTGAACTTTATGAAAGTTTAAAAGATCGAAAAAGACAATATGCGCAATTCAAGTTTTTTGAACATTTTTTTGATCATGACAATGATCGAGTCCCATTGGTAGGTAGTTTATCTGATGTTAAAAAAATGTCTTTTGATGGCTTAATGAGCTACTATGATTCTGTATTTAGCCATGATCAGATTGAAATTATCGTCAATGGTAGTTTAGATGACGATATGAAACAAAAGGTGCAAAACGCTTTTCCAATGATTAAAGAAAACACTTATCAAATCAAAACAAAAAGCCGTAGGCTTAGAGCTTTAAAGACTGTACGCGATCAAATTGAAACAAAACAAGCTATTATTATGATTGGTTACGTATTACCAGTTTTTATTAAAGAATCCTTATATGAAGCAGCGATGTTGTTTGATGCCATATTAGGTGAAACGCCAGAAAGCCGTCTTTTTCAAAAGATTCGTGAAGAGAAAGGTTTATGTTACGACGTCTCATCATCTTATGATGGTTATAAAGGTGTCTTAATTGTGCATTCAGGTGTGAGCATTGAACAAAAAGATGAAGCACTAAAGGCGATGTTAGAATTAGTTGATGATATGATTAAGAATCACATCACGGATGAAGAACTTGCAAGTGCAAAATCATATGTTTCACATATGTATAAGAGTAACACGGATTCACAATCGGCTTTGACAAGAAGAAAGTTTACAAGTCTCATTTTAAATGATCCATCAACGATTGATGATCGTTTAGCTAGAATTGAATTAGTGACGAAAGAAGATATAAAGAAAGTCATGGATCTGCTTGTTTTGGATACTATTTATATGTTGGAGGAAGAACATGATTAAAAAAACATATCCAAACTATCATGAAACGGTTTATATCTACAAATTAAAAAACGGGATGCAAATACACGTCATGCCACAACCAGCACCATTTTATTCAACATATGTTGAGTTATCAGTTCCATACGGTGCACTTGATTTAAACTATAAATTTGGGAATGAACTTGTTGAAACACCTCCTGGAACTGCACATTTTTTTGAACATAAAATATTCGCAATGCCCGATGGTGATGCTTTTTCGACTTTTTCAAGACTAGGTGTTGAAGCGAACGCGATGACATCTTATGACCAAACATCATATCTCTTTAAGTCAACCAATCATTTTTATGAAGCACTATCTCATTTACTTAACATGCTCGATACGCCATACTTCAATGACGAAAACATCGAAAAAGAAAAACTAATTATCGGTGAAGAATTAAAAATGTATCAAGATCATCCAATTTATTCGATGCAAGATGAGCTCACCCAAATGCTTTACCATCATCATCCTCAAAAACATGATATTGGAGGTACTCTTGAATCGATTCAGCTAATAAATAAAAGTACTTTGGATCAGGTTTATAAGGCTTTTTATCATCCGAAAAATCGGTTAATGGTGATTGCTGGGCAAATCGATTTAGTTGAATTAAAGCATTTTATATCATCCTATGATCAAGAAATGAAACCCTATCAAAAACCTATCACCATATATCCAAAAGAACCAAAGAAGCTTGTTTCAAAAAGTATATCAAAGAAGAAAAACATAGGGATTAACAAACTGATGCTTGGTATTAAATTAGATCCAATTGCTGGTTCAAAAAAAGAAAAATTACGTCAAGAGCTAGCGATGTCACTTGCGATGGGATTACTTTTAGGACCTTCTTCAAAGTTTTATGAAAAGTTAAGCGATGAGAAATTGATTAATCAAAGTTTCTCAGTCAACACCAACTTTCAAAAATATGCTGAAAATATTATTATCTATGGTGAAAGTAAACGTATCATCAAATTAAAACGAACTCTTTTAGATTTTTTAACAAAAGATTTAGAGCAAGAGATGACAGAAGAAGCGTTCACTCGTTATAAAAGAATGTATGTTGGCCAAATCATCTATACCATCAATCAATTAGAAGCTAAAGTTTATTATTATGGTAAATACTGGCATGCTGGTTTAACACTTTTTGAAGTGATTGATATGCTCAATGAGATTACTTTAGAAGATGTTGTTTTCCAAGTTAAACGTATTAAAAAACGTTACATTGCAGATCTTGTCTATAAAAAAGCCTAAATTCTAGGTTTTTTTTATAGAATGAAGTGAATTACTTGATAATGTCATCACTTTGATTGATATTCATCAAATCTTTTTTGATAATAACCAATTTAATAGATTTAAATCCAGATTGGCAATTTTTTATATTGAAATCTTCATGTTAACGTTGTATCAAAAGGAGGTTTCTATGTTAAATCAATTAGTACTAGTCGGAAGATTGACACACGATCCGGAGACAAGAATTCTAGAAGACGGACGTAAGGTTTCAGATGTTACAATTGCAGTGCAGCGCTCATTCAAAAATATGGATGGTCAGTATGATACAGACTTTATTAAGGTGACGGTATGGGAAGGTTTAGCGCAGGCTATTGAATCTTATTGTACAAAAGGTGCGATGATTGCTGTCAAAGCACGGGTTCAATCATGGAAGTATGAATTAGATGATGAACGTAAGATGAATATGCTAGAAGTGATTGCTGAAAGAATTAGTTATTTGTCTTCAAGTAAGAAAAATGAGATGGCACATGAAGAAAGTTCAGAAAATTGAACTTTTTTTATTGACTTTCATACTATGTAATGTATAATATATCGTGTAAGGATGGTTGAGGTGAAAAATGAAACCACAAGTTAAAAAGGGAATCCTTGAAATATTTGTTCTAGCAGTATTATCAAAAGGTGAATCATATGGATATCAAATTATCAATGATTTATCAGATACGATTCTCATCACGGAATCGACGCTTTATCCAATATTAAGGCGTTTATTAAACCAAGGAGAACTAGACAGCTACAATGAAATTTATCAAGGAAGAAACCGAAAATATTATCGAATAACAAAAAAAGGGAAAATCCATTTAGATGAATTTATGGAAGAATGGGAATCCGTAAAGAAAATTTACGAGATTTTAAGAAAATAGGTGAGATGATGCAAAAGTGGTTAGAAAATTTAAAAATTGAACTTGAAAAACATTTTTATCCAGATGAAGTAAATGATATTTTAGATTATTATGAAGAGATGATTGAAGATCGAAAACAAAGTGGTGAACTTTTAGAAGACATTTACAAAAGTTATGATCCTAAACAGATTGTGCGTGAAATGATGCCTGATGTTTTATCTAAAAGAACGAATGTTACACAAGAAGAACGTTTTAAGACGACAAAACAACTTTGGACTGCTATCGCTCAAACATCATTGAAAATTCCTTTGAGTATTGCTTATGCAGTTTCAATCTTTGTAATTATCATCCTTCTGATTTCGGTAACTGCTTCAATTCTTGGCTCATTATTTGCTTTTGTTATGTATGGTCTTGATTTATTTGAAGCTGGTTTATCAAATGCCGATAAAATTGGCATGTCAGGGATAGCTTTAGTATTACTATCAATTGTTGGGTTAATCTTAATTAATGTTTACCGATTGATTTTGGAATTATATCGCAAAATATTAAATGTCTTTAGCCAATGGACAAAGAAAAAGGGTGAATGGTCATGAAATTTTTGATGAGATTATTTGTGTTTTTACTTATTGTGGGATTCATTATGATTGGTGTCGCATTTTTAGGTGACATGGATATCAATCGCTTGACGAGCGTATTTGATCAAAGTGAAGCCTATGGTGATCCCATACATTACACAGAAAATGAATCAATTGATCATCTTGTAATAGATGTCACAGTAAAACATATCGCCGTTACATTTACTGATCTTGAAACGTTAAAAGTCACCTATTATAGTCATACAGATGATATCTGGGAAATTACAAGTGAACTGGGTGTCCTCACCATAAAACAGACTCAAAAGATAAGACCTTTGATTGGATTTTATTTTGGTTTTGTTGATCATTCTTACACGACATTAGGACTTGAAATTCCAAAGGATTGGGTCATGGATTTTGATTTATCAACGAACACAGGAGATATTTCATTATTTGGAACATTAGCTGATGATGTGGAATTACTAGTTGCTGGAAATGTCAAACTAGAAACGAATACAGGTCACATTGAAGTGAAGGATTTATCAGCACCAAGTATAGAATTAAAATCTGACACGGGTGATATTGCTGTATTAAACTTATTCGTTACAGATCATATGAAAATAACAAATAGTACTGGTGTGATTCATCTCGAAGATAGTACAGGAAAAAGTGTTGATATTACAGGATCAACAGGACGTATAGAGGTAGAAAATTTACAAATATATTCACTGGATATTGATTCTGATACAAGTCGTATTGAATTAAGAGATTCGGAAATTGAAACCTCGATAAATGTTGAAATTTCAACCGGTAAAATCATCGTTGAAAACGTATCGGCTATTTCCTATGACTTAAGAACAGATACTGGAGACATTGAAGTTGAACTTATATCACTTGAATCAATGAAATTCGATTTAAATACGAATCTTGGGAAAATTATCGTAGACGGTGTTAATCAAGGTGATCGTCATGTGACAACGATTGGAACGATTGATTTTGTAGCTGAAACAACAACGGGTAATATTACTATCAACGTACGGGATTAATCTCGTACGTATTTTTTTTAAAAATACATCCCCCTATCGAATCATCATTTTTTATGCTACAATTAAAAAGGGAGATGGTAAAAATGTCAATAAATTTTAAAGAAGAAGTCTTAAAACGTAAAGATCTATTAATTCAAGATTTACAAAAATTGATTCAAATTAATTCTGAAATGACAACTTATGATCCAAATCGTAAAGGTGCACCTTTTGGCGAAGGTACTAAAGAAGCACTTGATTTTATGATTGATTTAGGTCAAAGAGATGATTTCAAAACTGTAAATTTAGAAGGTTATGCTGGTCATATTGAATATGGAGATCAAAAAGATTTTGTCGGTATGATTGGTCATTTAGATGTTGTACCTGCTGGAAATGATTGGACGTATCCTCCTTATGGTGCTGAAATTCATGATGGTAAAATGTATGGACGTGGTACTGAAGATGATAAAGGACCAACGATTGCAGCTTATTATGCTTTAAAAATATTAAAAGAACTCAATGTTCCACTTTCAAAGCGGATTAAACTTATTTTAGGAAATGATGAAGAAACTGCATGGCGTTGTGTCAGACATTATTTTAGTGTTTATCCTGAACAACCAGTTTCTGGTTTTATTCCTGATGCTGATTTCCCACTCATTTATGCTGAAAAAGGCATCACTCGTATTTTTGTTGAAGGAAAATTTGATCTTAAAAATGTTATGAATTTAGAAGGTGGATTCAGAGATAATATGGTTCCTGATTATGCTAGTTGTGTCACTACTGATCTAAGTCTTGAATCTAGATTTAATGCTTTCTTAAAGAAAAACAATTATCCAGGTAAAGTGGTCAATGATCATGATAAGCTAACATTAAAAGTGGATGGCAAAAGCGCACATGGCTCAACTCCACAATTTGGTGAAAATGCAATTGATCGTTTATTTGAGTTCTTGATTGAAGAAAATTTTGATAGTCAACTCGTATCGATGGTTAAAGATGTTTTAATCCATGATATCCATGGAAGAAAGTTTAATGCCAACTACCATGATGAAGAAATGGGTGATTTAACGAATAATTTTGGTGTGATTAAAAAGATTGATGATAAGTATCAAATCTCTTTAAATCTTCGTTATCCAAATGGTGTTAAACTCGATGATGTGATGAAAAAACTTGAAAAAGCTTGTAAACCTTATGGAGCGAAAGTGACATTGGATAAACATCAAGAATTGCTTTACAAAGATCCAAATTCAGATTTAGTGAAAAAACTCATGAAGGTTTATCAAAAACATACAGGTGATTTAGAAACTAAACCATTAAATATCGGTGGTGGAACATTTGCAAGAGCCATGGCAAACTCCGTAGCTTTTGGTCCTCACTTCTTAGATAAACCGACTTTTATTCACCAAAAGAATGAATTTATTGGTATTGAAGATTTAATTCTCGCAACCATCATTTATACAGAAGCATTATACGAACTCGCAAAATAGGAGGTTTTCATGAAACCTTATTTAGAACTTTGTCAACATGTATTAACCCATGGAAAGAAAAAGATGGATCGAACAGGAACTGGAACACTCAGTGTTTTTGGATACCAAATGCGGTATGATCTATCAGATGGTTTTCCATTACTCACCACGAAGAAAGTTCATTTGAAATCAATTATCCATGAATTGTTATGGTTCATTAAAGGTGATACGAACATTAAGTATTTGGTAGATCATGATGTGAAAATTTGGAATGATTGGCCGTATAAAGCCTTTCAGAGCCATAAAGATTACCAAGGCGAATCCATGGCTGAATTTGTTGATAAAATCAAGCAAAACGACGAATTTGCACGTATTCATGGCGATTTAGGCCCTGTCTATGGTGCACAGTGGCGTAACTTTAATGGTGTTGATCAAATTCAATTTATTTTAGATGAATTAAAAACAAACCCTCACTCAAGACGAATGATTCTTTCAGCATGGAATCCAAGTGAAATCAAAGACATGGCATTACCCCCATGTCATACACTGATTCAATTTTATGTTGAAAATGGAGAATTATCACTCCAACTTTATCAACGAAGTGCCGATATTTTTCTAGGTGTCCCATTTAATATTGCATCGTATGCACTTTTACTTTTAATGGTTGCTCAAGTGACTGGACTTAAGCCTAAAACATTTGTTCATACCCTTGGGGATGCTCATATTTATTTGAATCATATTGATCAAGTGAAATTACAGCTCCAAAGAACACCTAAAGAAAGACCTACCATGTGGATCAATCCAGAAGTTAAATCGTTATTTGATTTTAAATTTGAAGATTTTAAACTCGAAAATTACCACCCAGATCCAGCAATCAAAGGAGAAGTCAGCGTATGATTAAAATGATATGGGCGATGGATGAAAACCATTTGATTGGTAAAGGTAACTTACTTCCTTGGCATTATCCAAAGGATTTAGAATATTTTAAACAGATGACTGCATCTATCCCAGTTTTGATGGGTGATATGACGTATCAGTCTTTGAAGTCTTATTATCGTAAAAAGCCTTTACCATTTCAAAAGATTTATGTTGCGAACCTTGAAGATGCAAAATATGAGGATGCAACACGCATTGAAGACATCCATCAATTTTTAAAAGAATTTACTGAAGACATCATGGTTATCGGTGGAAAAACGATTTATCAACTTGCTTTACCTTATGCTGATAAACTCTATATTACTTACGTCTTAAAGGCTTATCAAGGTGATGTGTATTTTCCTCATTTTGATTTGAATCAGTTTAAACTCACGTGGTATAAAACGGAAGAACAACTTATATTTAGTGAATATACGAGGATAACATCATGATGACGATGATTTTTTTCATAACCTATTTTGGATTTGTCCTATTGATGGGTTCATTGATTGATATGCCATATCTCATTCCTTTATGGATCTTAATTGGACCTATTATCGGAATTGTGATGGTCATCTTATTTATTATTGTGAATTTACCAATATTTAAATACACATCGTATACAAATCGCTATAAATTTTATGTTGCTAAAAGTACTTCAAAATTTTTAAATCATGTGCTGTTACGACTAAATATCGAAATCACAGGTCAAGAAAACATTCCAAAAGATGGCTTATTAACCATTTATGCAAACCATAAATCATATGCTGATCCATTTATCATCTATGAAGGCATGACAAGAGGGATGACGTTTACTCCGAAAATGAGTGTCTATAAAATACCACTTCTTCACAAATGGTTAAAATATCTTGGTGCATTTCCAATTGATCGTTCGAGTGATCGTAATACAGCAAAAGCCATGGTTGAAGCGATTAAAGTTGTGAAAACCGGTATGGCGATGATGATATTCCCTGAGGGTGGCATTAAGGACCGTGATGACCAAAAGATGGTAGCCATGCGTGCAGGTGCTTACCGGGTTGCGATGAAAGCAGGAGCAAACTTGTTACCTGTGAGTATCATCGGAACCACTCAAATAAAAAAAAGAGCACCATTTCGAGCGACTCATGTCAAAATGATAATTCATCCTTTGATTTCTTATGAAAGTGTTAAAGATAAGACAACCGCTGAAATTGCAGAACAAATGTTTTTAATTATTAATAATAAATTAGAATAAAAGGCCTTGTTAGGCCTTTTTATTTTAGAAAACTAATGGTTTGATCCTTGATTTCAAAGTGATAAAATTCAGTATTTTGCAATCGATGTTCAGAAAATGAGTATTTTTTTGGATCTACAATAATAAGCATCGATTTAATGACGTGTGAATGGGCAACAACGATTAATCGTTTGTTTGGATATAGTTTATTTAAATTGAAGATTTCATTTTTTACTCGATGAATAATTTTTTCGTCATTTTCATAATCCAATTGGTTTATCGGATTTGTTTTAATATAATGAATAGCATCTTCAAATGGTTTTTCTTCTAAATGTCCAAATTCTCTTTCAACAAGGTGATGTGATATTAGAATATGAGA
>JAFGTQ010000063.1 GCA_016934015.1 Acholeplasmataceae bacterium
CAATCGGAGAATCCCTTTTTTATGAGAACTTGTCATAAAACACATTCTGTTGTTTTATCTCGTGTTTATTCAACACTTTAATACAAGCATTAATCATCCCTGGTGAACCACAAAGATAGGCTTCTGCTTCACTTAAATCATCCACATGTCGATCAACAACATCTGTAATCAAACCAACTTCACCTTCCCAGTTATCTTCAGGAAGAGGTTCAGATAATGCTGGTATATATTTAAAATTTGGAAATTCCTTTTCAAGTTCTAAAAACTCATCTGTCATATATAAATCACGTTTTGATTTCGCTCCAAAAAAATACTTGACTTTTCTTGGCATCCCTTGATCTCTTAGAAAATACAAGATTGCACGAATCGGTGCTTTACCAGATCCACCAGCGATACAAATCATTTCACGATCAGATTCTTCTTGAAGATAAAAATCTCCATAAGGACCAGTCAAAATAATCTTATCGCCAATTTCAAGAGCTTTATGAACGAATGTTGTCGCTTGACCATTTGGTACTTGACGGATAATAAGTTCAATTTGAGATGTATCTTTTGGATGAGATGCAATTGAATAAGCTCGAATGATATCAATTCCAGGCACTTTTATTTGTGCGTATTGACCAGGTTTAAATACCATGGTTGGCGGATCAATAAGTTGAAAGCGAACCAGTTTAATATCGTATGTTTGATCCTCTATATAAACTACTTTTGTTTTATATTCTTTCGCGTTCATTAACTCTTTAGGAATTTCAACCCTCATATTATCTCTAACTTTAACTTGGCATGCTAAACGAATACCGTTTTGTATTTCTTCTTCACTTAAAAACGGTAATTCTGTTGGTTTTGGTTCCCCACCGTCAATGAGATGGAATTTACAAAATCCACAAGTCGCTTTCCCTCCACAAGCAGAGGGAATAAAAATCTTTTGTTGCGAAAGCGTGTTTAAAACTGTATCATCACCTTTAACTGGAATGATTTTATCATCATTGACGATGAGCATCTTTTCTTTCCCACCACCGAGTAAACGTTCAGCAAGAATTAAAAGTAAAGTGATGACAATTAAAACACCAATCAAAACAACTGGTACTAAATAGTTCATATGTACCCCCTAAATATTCGCAATTCCCGTAAAGCCTATAAAGGCTAACGCGAGAATGCCTAATATGATGAATACGATACCTTTTCCAACTAAGCCACGTGGAACATCGCTTTGTTTCTTCATCTTTTCGCGAATACCAGCAACTAAGATAATTGCAAGCATCCAACCAAGTGCTGATCCAAATGAGAATACTGCAGTTTCGGCAAAAGTATATTCACGGTTCACAAAGAATAATGAAACAGCTAATACCACGCAGTTAACTGTAATGAGTGGTAAGAATATACCAAAAGCGTTATAAAGTTTTGGAATGAATCTTTCTAAAAACATTTCTAAGAATTGAACAGTCGCAGCAATCGTAATGATAAACACTAAAAGTGAAAGATTTGTTGTCCCTGTACTTTTTAGTAATGCATAAATCGGCCAGTTGATAATTCCTGTTATTGTCACAACGAATACAACGGCCAATCCCATTCCTTTCGCGTTTTTCACATTGGTAGAAATCGCGATTAATGGACACATACCTAAAATATAGACTAAAGCAATATTATGATTGAGGATTGAAGCTAATAATAATTCCATTAAGTTTCCCATGTGCTTCCTCCTTACGCTGTTTCATAATGCTTAATTAATTCTCGAATGCCCCAAATAAAGAGCCCTAATACAAAGAATCCACCAGGTGCCATCGCCATCACTGTCCAGTTCACCCAAGTATCTGGTGTAACATTCATATTTAGGAATGTACCAAATGCTAAGACTTCACGAACTGAAGCAACTAAGACTAAAACGAGCATATAACCCATACCGCTTGCAAATCCATCAATAATAGAATATCTTACCGGATTTTTAGCCGCAAATGCTTCTGAACGACCCATCACAATACAATTTGTAATGATCAAACCCACATAAGCTCCAAGTGCTTTTGCAATCGATGGGAAGTAAGCTTCTAAAAACATTTGAAATAAGATAACAAATGTTGAGATGATTACCATATAAGTAACCATTCTCACTTTTGCAGGAATAAAATTTCGAATAAGTGAAACCATCATGGATGATGCCATCACCACAAATGTTACACCAAGTCCCATCGCGATGGCATTTTCAACACGGTTTGTTACAGCAAGTGCACTACAAATACCTAGTACGGCAACAACGATCGGATTATTCTTTGAAATACCATCTTTTAAGATGTTATACCATTTTGTATATTTAACTCTAATCCATTTCATATGGTTACCTCCTACCGATTATCCCAAGCACTTTTGTGTGCTTGATAGGATGTGTTCATTAAATTCATGAAAGCATTCGAAGTTCCGGTTGCTCCAGTAATTGAATCCACTTCATTTTCTCGGTTAGGACTACTATCTTTAATAATGAGTAATTCCGGAACCATTTTAACCCCAGGAAATTGATCTAAAAAACTTCTTTCAGCAACAATTCCACCTAAACCAGGTGTTTCTTGTTGGACCAATACTGTGATTCTTTCAATGGTATCAAAACTTGAATTTAAAGTAATAATTCCACTGATTGGACCCCATAATCCGTTTCCTAAAAACTCATAACTAATAGCCCCTGTATTTTTATCAATATAAAACGTATAAGTTTCTCCTTGATGATCAACTTTTATCGTTTCTACGTTATTATCAAAAACATCATGGATATTTGAAAAGGTATAAGATACTCCATAAGCATCAAGAATCGTTGATTTTGTTTCAGCTAGTTCATTTGCTTCAATACGATCTTTCGTTAAAACGTCCATTCCCAAAATCAAACCAGAGGTAATCATTCCCATAATTAATACGAAAAATAAAACTTTAAGATTCGAATTCATGAGTTTCTTCCTCCTTAACTTCTTCTTTAGTAAACAAGTTATCAATTAGTGGAGCAATAGCATTCATGATGACAATGCTAAATGTAAGTCCTTCTGGGAAGGTTGCAAAATTACGAATAATTACCGTTAATAAAGCAATTCCAACTCCATAAACTACACGGCCCCATGACTTTAAAGGCATTGAAACAGGATCAGTTGCTACAAAGAATGCAGCAAACATTAAACCTCCAACAAGCAATGAATAAACAGGATCAACAAAATTATCAGGTAAAACGAGATTACCAATCGCTGTAATCACAAATAAAGTGCCAATTAAACTTAAAGGAATTCGCCAATCAATGACTTTCAATAGGATGAGTAGTAATCCTAAAACAAGAATACCTAATCTAAATGTTTCACCAATGACGCCAGGTACTTGACCCAATAAAAGATCCATTAAAGAATAGTCCATTGGTAATGCTCGATTAAGTGAAATGAGTGGTGTAACTGCTGAAACTAAATCAGTTTCTGGGTTTAGCCATCTAGTATTCATTTGCAAAGGAAAGGATACCGTCACAAATAATACACCAACTAACGCAGGATTAAAGATGTTTTTCCCTTGCCCACCAAAAATCATTTTACCGAAAAATACACCAAAAGCTGAACCCACTGCAACAATCCATAGATCCATTGTCACTGGCATCATTAATGCAAAAATCAAAGGTGTGATTAAAAAACTTAATCCCATCTTTTTCTTTCGGATTTTTGCAAACGTCCATTCAACAATGACTGCAGCAATATATGAGACAAGTGCAATCCAGATAGCCTTTAAGCCAAAAACAACTGTTCCATAGATGAGTAAAACAAAAAGAGCACTTAAAAGGATTATGATATTACGATTTGATAGCTCATCCTTTTTCAATCCAATTTTTTCTGTCATGTGTTCACCACTTTCGTTGATTGAGTTTTTACTTTAATTTCATTAACAATTTTATTTATTATAGCACGAATTGATGTAGAGTTCAAAAAAGCGAAAAAAACCAAAGCATCAAATGCTTAAGTTAATTTTGATTCAATTTTGACATCAACATTGCCTTTAATCGCTTTTGAGTAAGGACAAAATTGATATGCCATGTCGATATATTTCTTTTCAATATCTTTTGAAACACCTGATATTCTAGCATCTATCAAAACTTCAAATTTAAATCCTTGGTTACCATCTTTGACCAGTGATGTTGTCACAGTGACTTCAACATCTTCATAAGCTTGTTTAGAAGATTGAAGTAGGAATTCGATTGAACTTGCAAAACAACTGCTATATCCAATAGAAAATAATTCTTCTGGATTGGTTCCTTTCGCAAGTTTACCACCCATTTCTTGTGGTTTTGTAAGTTTTAATTCTAGTCCTGATTGTGTATCTTTACTAACGCCATCGCGTCCGCCAAATGTTGTCGCTTGTCTTTCTAATATTTTCATTACGAATCACTCCTTCATGTATTATTATACAAAAGAAAAAGCCCCATAAGGGCTTTAACGCATTATTGCTTAATTATTTCAAATAAGTTAATCTTTTACAGCAATTGCATCAATTTCAACATCAACATCTTTTGGTAATCTTGAAACTTCGACTGCAACTCTAGCTGGTTTATGATCTTGAAAAAACTGTTGATAAGCTTCGTTCATTTCAGAAAATTTTGATAAGTCTTTCATGTAAACTGTACATTTTACAATATCTTCTTTTTTAAATCCTGCAGCTTCTACAATCGACAATATATTTTCTAATGATTTTTTGGTTTGGTCTTTCACTTCAGGACTAATTAAAGTCATGGTTTCAGCAACAAAAGGTAATTGACCCGAGACATAAAGAGTTTGCCCAGCGAGAATCCCTTGGCTATAGGGTCCAACGGCTGCTGGAGCTTTTGGTGTATGTATTTTTTTCATTTTTTTAACCTACACAGCGCATTTTTCATAAACGCAATCTGGATCACTGCATTGGATACATCCTTGTTTCTTTACTAAAACACTTCCACAAAGTGGACAAAGCTCTTTTTCCATCTTTTCAGGAGTAACCCCTGTTTGGTGTACATTAATGTGTGTTACATATTCTTTGACTTCATTCGTCTTTTTCGATATCCATTTTTCTTCAATGTGAACATGAGGAGGTGTTGCAGGATTTAGGTCTTCAGTATTTTCATTGAGGCCTGCTAAAATACCAATTTTAGCACAACGATCTCTAAAGACGGTTGCTCCCTTTAATCCTTTTTCCCATGCCATCATATAAATATCGATCACATCTTGTACAGTTGCACTATTTGGTAAATTAAAGGTTGAACTAATAGCTGTATCAACGTATTTTTGAATCGTTTCTTGCACGGTTGCACGATCTACAAAATCAATATTTTGTGAAGTGATCAATGCCCAATCTGGAAGTTTTTCGGGTTCAACACCTAATGATTTAGCAAGTGCAAGTGGTGTTTTTTCCCAAATTGTAATTGTTTTTTCGGTCTCAAACATGGAAACGATGCGTCGCGTATAATTGATTTGGAAGAATGGTTCTACACCACCAGAAACACCTAAAATATTTGAAATTGAACCTGTAGGTGCGATCGATAACAATCTGGAATTTCGCATACCAAATTGTTTAACTAATTCATCTGTATCTTGATCAATCGTATACTGATAGAAACTGGATGATGAAATCTTCTCATAATCATAGCGTGGGAATGTTCCAAGTTCTTTCGCACGCAGTGCACTTGCTTTTACAGCAGTGTTTAACATACGTCTCATAAGTTTATCTAAGAATGAAATAAACACCTCACTACCATATGGAAGTCTCATCGATAAAGCTAAATCTGCTAAACCCATAACCCCTAGACCAATCTCGCGATATTGTTGAACATGTTCTCTTTGTTCTTTTAATGCATGACGATCACCTAACATAGTAAGTAAATCATCTAGTGCCCAAATCATTTCACTCACAACAAAATCAAATCGATCCCAATCAAATTCTGGTTCAATCGTAAACGGTTTACGTACAAATGCATTTAAATTAATACTACCTAAATTACATGAGCCATTAGCCATCAATGGTTGTTCACCACATGGATTGGTCGCTGTAAATTTAACATCATCGTATTCAGAAAGAAAATGATAGTCATTCATGTGGTCAATGAACATGACTCCTGGATCTCCCATGGTATGTGCAGAATAACCTACAAGTTCAATTAAATCTCTTGCTTTCATCTTCTTTTCAATTTTTTCATAAGGAGTCTCAAATGACATAATCCATTCTGTATTGTTTTTAACAGCATTCATGAATTTATCATTGATTGCAATACTAATATTGGCACCATTAACTTTATTTAAATCAAGTTTCGTCGTCACAAAATCGATAATATCAGGATGATCAATGTTTAATACAAGCATTAATGCTCCACGACGATTGTCTTGTTGAGTTGACAAAGTTGTGTGTGAATACTTTTCAGCAAATACCATCACACCTGGTGTCGTGTTACTACTATTATTAACTTTAGCGCCTTTAGGACGAAGTTTTGATAAGTTCATCCCTTGTCCGCCACCATAACTATATGTTCTAGCAATCTTATAATCAACTTCATAAATACTTTCTAGATTATCTTCTGGATCATTTGTGACATAACAGTTACTTCCTGTAATATTACCTTCACGTCCAATCGCATAAAGATTTCTTCCGCCGAAGATTGCTTCTTTATGTCTTAATATTTTTTCAATGGAAGATTTACCAAAAGCAATCCGTTTAATAAATGCTTTTTTATCTTCATTTGGTAAAAGGTATTTGCTTAAAATGAGATCTTGTCTTTCATCATTATCAGCCCATGGATTATCACGATCGTTTCTTTGGCGCTCACGATATTTAATATAAGCTTTAGCTGCATCATATTGTTTTGATTCCATTAAAAAAAGTTCGACATCATCTTGAATTTGTTCAATGTTAATTTCTTGACCTTTTTTATAGTTCTTTGTGATTTTTTGGGCTTGTTTAAGGCATTCTTCATCTGTAAACCCTATACCACAGCTTTGATAAGCTTTCTGCATGGCTATCGCAATTTTCTGAATATCGAAAGGCTCTTTTGTCCCATTTCGTTTTAATACAAACATGTTATCTCCCCTTTATATTTAATCGTATCTAACTCATTGAAAATTCGAATCTGCAAAATGAAAAACCGCTAAAGGTTTAAAGGTATTATACCCTTTATAAATACTTAATTTCAAGTCGATAAGCCTATAAAATTCGATAATTTACAAATGTTATTATTTACATTATATTTTCATTAAAAAAAGCCATAAATTATATGAATTTATGACTCTCTTTCATTATTTCCATGATTTCCCCAAAACTTTTTCTACGAAAACTTTGGCAATTTTTGGATCAAACTGAGTTCCTGAACACTTCTTAATTTCATTCATCGCTTCATCTGTAGATAGTTTTTTTCGATAGACTCTATCAGCAGTCATTGCTTCATATGAATCTGCAACAGCAATGATTCTTGAAAATAAAGGAATTCCCTTTTCTTTTAATCCTCTAGGATATCCTTTGCCATCCCATCTTTCATGATGAGATAATGCATATTCTGCAAGATTTGAGTATTCATCCGCAGCTTTTAATATTTGGTATCCCACTTCGGTATGAAGCTTAATTTTTTCATATTCTTCATCAGTGAGTCTGCCTGGTTTATCTAATATCGCATCTGGGACTGAAATTTTACCGATATCATGATATAATCCTGCAAGTTCTAATTCTTTAATATCATCTTGTTTTAAACCCAGAGCTTGACCAATTTTAACAACATATTCACTTACCTTGAAGGAATGAATCCGTTCGGCTTCATATTTATCAGTTAAAGTCTTCAGAATAGCTTTAATCGCATGATTTCTAAAACTATGCCCTTCTGATAATTTATTCCGATACATATAATTTTCAGCAATTCGAAGAACTTCTTCAGTATCTTCTCCTTTTTCACGTTTAAGCTCATAACCAATGGCTAGAGTTAGTCCAATATTTTCAATTAGGACACCTCTTAATTGCTCGTAAATCTCATTCTTCTTCGCTTCAATATATTCAGTTGATGTATTATGAATGATGATCGCAAATTCATCGCCACCAATTCTTGCAACAATTTCACCTTGATTAAAAACCTGTGTCAACGTATTGGAAACTTTGATTAATGCAAGATCACCAATATCATGTCCATAAGCATCATTAAATAACTTAAGTCCGTTTAGATCAACCATAACAAGTCCCAATGGATAATAAATTTCTTGATCCAATTTTGAAAGTTCTTGAACAAAATACCGTCGATTATATAAGTTTGTCAAAAAATCATGCATACTTAAATATTCAATTTCCTGCTGCTTTTTATAACTATCCGTAATGTCTCTTATGACAACCACCGCACCAATTGGATTTTGTTCATCATTGAAAATAGGAGCAGTTGTTATTTCTATTGGATAAATGATACCGTGAGCATTTGTCAAAAACCTTTTAGTTTCGTTTTCAATACGTTCTTTCTTATTTAAAGCTTGCATTATTGTATGATTCACTAGCTGATCATCTTCATCAGTAATTAGTACAATTTGATCAAATGGTTTTCCAATTACATGATTAAATGAAATACCTATAAGTGATTCAGCATGTTTATTCATCATGGTGATTAGACCTTGTTGATCGGTTGCAATCAAAGCTTCGCCAATGGATTGAAGCGTCGCATTTAATGCATTCTTTTGTTCAGATAATTGTTGTGCGTATTTTTGTAATTCAATTTCCAATTTCATTTGTTCATCTAAACTGTCCGTCGATAAAACAATGCCACCAACTTCATTTTTTTGATTATACCACGGTCTACATTCCCAGCGAAACCATTCAATACGACCATCTTGTCTTGTGATGGAATCTCTTGGCGAATTAAATGTTTCACCATGTAAAGATTTTTTGTGAATTTCTCGAAGTCTTTCGGGTATTTCAGGAAATATTTCATAATGATTCTTCCCAATAATATTCTCATCAGATACTCGATTTTCATCTTTGAATTTCTGACTCACAAAAATGTAATTCATTTGAGAATCAAAAATCGCAATTGAGCTCATACTATGTTCAACGATATATCTCAATAAATTTTCTTGATAGTCTTTTTCTAGTTCAATCATTTTTTGTGGTGTAATATTTCTAGCGATACCAACTATACCAATTGTTTCATTCGCTTCATTCAACATTCTTGATAATGAAGATTCAAAATAAAACCTTTCACCACGAAAAACCTCAGTCCACTCATATGTTACAATATCACCAAATAAAGCCTTCTTTGTATTCTCAAGATGCATCTTGGCATTGGATTTTCCTGTAGCAAACGTATCTACTCTATTTCCAATCAAATTAGAAACATCATATTTTTTGGGGAATTCTCCGTATATTGCAGTAATGTTTAAATTCAAATCAAGTTCATAAATAATGTCCGGAGAATGTTCAATAATGCGATTAAATCGTTCTTTTTGATATTTAATCGATTCTTGAGAACGAAAATCTTCCGTAATGTCTGAATGCGATCCGCTAATAATCCAAGGTTTGCCATCTTTTGTCCATTTTGTGATTTTTCCTTGATCATGTATCCATGCCCAATGTCCATCTTTATGCTTCATGCGAATTTTAATATCGTAGTATTCGCGTTTACCATCAAGTAAGTCTTTTAATGTTTTATCGGATAAATTTAAATCGTCAGGATGTGTAAAATTTACAAATGCAGGTTCTATTTTATGTTGAAAATCATCCTTGGTATATCCTAAAATTTCATACCACCGATTATTATAAATCACTTTGTTTTTTAAAACATTCCATTCCCATGTCCCAATTCTGCTTGCTTCAATATAACTTTTCAACCGATTTAAATCATTGTGTCTAACTTTTTGAATCGTATAGATTAATATCGAAATCATAATGAAAATTAAGGATTCAACACTCACTTGAAGTAAACGATCTGTATCGAAAAACACATGATAAAAAAGATGGAATGCTGATAATAAAAGTGCACTATACACAGTAAACTCATAAAACCACAATCCAATAAGAATTAATTGAATAAAATAAAGTTGAGCAATTAAATAGTAAATATCTGAATGATGATCAACTATAAAATTAGTAACAAAAATCAAAATGAATAGTGTAACAATAATAAATATCTTTGTTTTTTTATAGGTCATTGGGTTTCTTTCTTTCTTTTATTTTCATACATTCGTTGATCAGATAATCTTTTAAGCAATTCTAAATCTTCAGTATCATTAGGAAAACTTGAAATCCCATAAGAATATTTAAAATATAAAGACTCGTGATCATACGTAAATGGTGTTTCAGCGCATTTAGTTTCAATAGACTTCACAATATCATATGCTAATTCATGATTTGAATTTGGAATAACTAAAACAAATTCATCTCCACCAACTCGTGACAGAAAAGATTGTTTTGGCATAACATCTCTGATTAAATTAGCAAAGCTCAATAAATAGAGATCGCCTGCTTCATGACCGTGAATATCATTTTTTTGTTTAAGATCATCTAGATCAAACGTTATGATTGAAAAACTTTTCGATTTCTTAATAGACTCTTTATATAAGCCAATCACTTGTTCTTGATAATATCTTCTTGTATACGCACCTGTTAAAGCATCATAACGTGACATTTTATAAACATTTTCAATTAACACTTGATTTTCAATAATAGATTCAATATGTTTTGTGACTCGTTTAATCACATTGATATCCTTGGTTGAAAATGCTTTTGGATCCTCGAGATTGTCGATGTTGATGAAGCCAAAAATTTCACGCTTATACATAATCACATGAGTCATCATGGCTTTTGATACAATTTGATTTTCTTCTGAAAACTCAACCGTTGCATGTTGATAAACATCTTTAACATTATACGTTTCAACATCGTTAATGATGACAGGGTCATGAATTAAACCTAGTTTATACTGTAAAATATCTTCAAATTTTAATTCGAGTTTTTGAAGCAAATTTAAATCATATCCTACTGCTGCTCTAAATTCCATGTGATTATCAATTTTTAAAATAATACTTCCAGCTTGAGCTTTAGGAATACTTTGAATTGTTTTTTCTAATACTTTTTGTAAAATGAAATCTAAATCGTCGTTCCTAATCATATCTGGCACAATGCCAAGCATTGAATTTGCTAATGTATTCGATTGTTGAATGTCGGCTAACTCGTTTTTAAGTCTTTCAAATTCGATGGAATTTAAATTAATGTCATTTTGAACATACCCGATGACAATAAAAAGAATCCCGGGAATTATTAAATAATATCCTCTAATATCAAAGAACCAAGAACTCAAAAACAAATCGTGAATGATGACATATAGAAGACTACATAACGTTAAAATAAATCCAGCTAAAAATTCATACCGATATGATAAAACCATACCGAAGATATAAATAATCATCAATGTCATTAAAATAAGGTCTATTGTGTTTAAATCAAAATCTTTTTCATTAAATGATATTAAATTCGACAAAAAAAAGAGACCAATAAAAACAATGGTCATCCACCTTGTTAGGATACGGATGTTTTGAACTGAAACTTTTTTTCGCCAATAATGATTCATGAACTCGCCTATTTTTTTACATATATGATAAAATCATATCTATTTTAACACTTTTATTCAAAAACTTACAATACACATTAAAATTAAACATTTTTATACAATATTTATGAGTATAATAGATTCAAGAAGAGGTAAATTATGTCAAGTATTCGAATTGCAGTTCGCGAAATGGCTGAATATCTCTATCAAAGCGGAGATTTATCAGCGGACAACTTTCAAAATGTTTCACTTTTAGAAGGAACAAGAGCACATCAATATGTGCAACATCAATATTTGAAAAGTGATCAGGCGGAAGTTCCTGTTCTTTTTTCCATGCCTTATCAACAACATGAAATTATCATTTCAGGGCGGATCGATGGCATATTAAATAGAGATAATGAATCTGTCATTCATGAAATTAAATCCACACGAAAAAGTATTTTTAATGATGAGTTTACACCTCAACAAGAGCACATAGCTCAGCTTAAATTTTATCTATATATGATGGCTAAAAATGAAAATTTAGACATGATTTGGGGTAGACTCACTTATGTTCAATTAAGTGATTATCAAATGCGACATTTTGATGAAATCTATACAGTAGATGCCCTTGAAGCTTTTTTTAATGAATCCATCGAAATTTACTTAAAATGGTTAATTAAACTTTATCATCATCACGAAATAAAAATGCAATCTCTATCTGACATGGTTTTTCCTTTCGATAGCTATCGAAGAGGACAAAAAGAAATGATGGCTGCAGTTTATCGAACCATGAAAGACAAAGATATTTTATATACGATTGCGCCAACGGGAATTGGTAAAACGATGGCTGCTTTATTTTCAAGTTTAAAAGCCATTGAGTTACCTGAGCAAAAAATATTTTATTTAACAGCAAAAACTGAAGGTAAAAAAATAGCTTTAGAGAGCCTTGATATGCTTCATGAGGGAACTTTAAAAACGAAGACTTTAGAACTTACGTCAAAAGATTCGATTTGTTTTTTAGAAAAAAGAGAGTGTGATCCAAATATTTGTCCTTACGCAAAAGGCTTTTTTGATCGTTTAAAAGATGCTTCAGAAGATATCTTTGAGCACGAAACACTCATGACTCGCTCAATCATTGAACAGTATGCAAAAAAACATATGGTATGTCCTTTTGAATACTCACTCTATGTGTCCTATTTTGCAGATGTCATTATTTGTGACTATAATTATGTTTTTGATCCTAGAGCTCACTTAATACGATACTTTGAAACAAATGATTATCATCCAATGCTTTTAATTGATGAAGCACATAATATGATTTCAAGATCAAGAGATATGTTTTCAGCATCTTTAAAAAAATCTGATTTAATCGCTTTACGAAAAGCTGGTTCAAAACTAAAACCTACCATTCGAAACGCTGTGAATCGCGCAATTCAGTCATTTGATCTATATCAATTTAAATTATCAGAATTACCTTTTATCACATTTGATGTGCCAAACGAAGAACTCTTAAATAATCTTTCGACACTTTTAAAAAAAATCGATCGACCACTAAAAGATAATCCAAGTTATTCTAGAAAATCTGAAGTTTTTGATGGCTATTTTTTAATACTTGCTATGCTTAAAATGTCTGAACGATTTGGACCAAACTATAAGTTTAATATTGAGGTAGAAGATGATGATATTAAAATCTCTTTGCGTTGTCTTGATGCGAGTAAGTTCATTAAAGAAACCATCGATCAATCGTGTTATGGCGCAGTATTTTTCAGTGCAACTCTCCAACCATTAAACTATTATAAAACACTCATCACACAAGGTGTTGGTGAAACAATGGTGATTAAATCTCCTTTTAATCCAAATCATTTAAAATTATTGATTGATCCCACCATATCAACAAGATATCAGGACCGAATGGATTCGATTGACCAAATTGTTCAAAGAATTTATGATGTCATTGAAGCTAAAAAGGGAAATTATATTGTATTTTTTCCTTCCTATCAATATTTAGATATGGTGAAAGATAGAATGATTGACATCGATGCAGACTTAATCATTCAAACAAGGGACATGTCGTTTTTCTTGCGTGATCAAATCATGGAGCGATTTTCAACATCACATAATCGTACACTTCTCGCGATGTTTGTCATGGGAGGAATGTTTTCAGAAGGTATTGACTATTTAGGAAATATGCTTCATGGTGTAATCATCATCGGTGTTGGATTACCCATGATAAATGAAGAAAACGAACAACTTAAAAATTATTATCAAGAGACTTTTAATCAAGGCTTTCAATATGCCTATCAATATCCAGGCATGAATAAAGTTATTCAAGCTGTAGGAAGAGTGATTAGAAGTCATGATGATTATGGATTTGCACTACTTATTGATGATCGTTTTAATCAATCTTATTATAAAAATTTATTTCCAATAGAATGGAAAACTTATGAAAGATTAACTCATAAAAAAAGCCTTAAGGGAATCCTTAAGACTTTCTTCTCATTCTTCGGAAAATAATTTCAATTGATTTTTCCCATTTTTCTTCGCTTCATATAATGCTTTATCAGCTCGATTAAGTGCCTCTTTAAAATCTTGATCATTTTCTCTAAACATTGAAATGCCAACTGAAATAGAGACTTGAGATGATTCATTATTACAAAACTCTTCAACCAAATGGACGTTACGAATTAAGTTATTTGCAACTGACTCAGCATTTTCCAATTTTAGTCCGTCGTATAAGATGATAAATTCATCTCCACCGTATCTGAATACCAAATCCCGCTCACGCACCCAAGCTTTCACGTTTTGAGCAATTGATCTTAAGTATCTATCACCACATTCGTGGCCATAACTGTCATTAATTTCTTTAAAATTATCAATATCAAATAGCATCAAGATGGGTGTATGTCCATCTTTTTTAAATTGTTCGAAACGAATGTTTAGAATGTCTTCGGCAGCACTTCGACTGAGTACTCCGGTCAACTTATCAAAATTTATGCGATTTTGTAAAATTCGTTTTTCTTCTTCAAACATTCTATTTCTAAAGTATTGACTTGTTAAATTAGTCGATATCGTGATTAAAGCTAAAATAATAATAAATAGTAAGACAAAATATAGCGCTAAATCTTTACTTAACTGATTTACAC
>JAFGTQ010000064.1 GCA_016934015.1 Acholeplasmataceae bacterium
AATGCGAGTGTCTACTTAAGAGCTTATGTCTATTTATTAACATTTGGAAAAGAACACATTGGCGATATTGGACCTCTCGCTGTATTAAATGCCAATTATATTAAAGATTCTCTCAAAGACTTATTCGAACTTCCAATTGATGGACATTGTATGCATGAATTCGTATTTGATGGATTAAAAGATCAGTCTACTGGTGTTAAGACCTTGGATATTGCAAAACGACTTTTAGATTATGGCATCCATGCACCAACTATCTATTTCCCACTTATTTTCTCTCAATCCATGATGATTGAACCAACTGAAGTTGAATCAAAAGAAACATTAGATAACTTCATTAAGGTTATGCGAACGGTTGCTCAAGAAGCTATTGAAAATCCAGAACTAGTAAAAACTGCTCCCCACACAACATTAGTGAGAAGACTAGACGAAGTGAAGGCAGCAAGAAACCCAATCGTTAAATTTAAAGATATTAAATAAATAGAAAACGGCTCAATTGAGCCGTTTTTTTTATATTTCCATCTCGGTGATTACTTTCTTAGCAATTGCATCATAAGCTTTCGCGGTAACGCCAGATTTATAGAGATACCCGCCTTCTTCAGGTTGACCAATTGGGATTTGTTCATAAAGTTCACATCCTAATTTTTTCGCAACCGTTGTTCCTCCTCCTGAACCAAAAATGAATTCACGTTTTTGATTACATGGGTTTAAATAGTAACTCATATTTTCAACCACACCAATCACATCGTGACCTATGTGTTGTGCACCTAGTCCAGCTTTAACCGCAACATTTGCCGCATTCACATGTGGAGTCGTCACAACTAACACTTTACTTTTTGGAACATATGTTTTAACATCAAGTGCAACATCCCCAGTTCCTGGTGGAAGGTCAATTAAAATTAAATCAATACCTTCTTGCCATTTCACTCCGTTGAAGAAATGAACAAGCATTTTACCAAGCATCGGTCCACGCCACATGAGTGGTTTTTCTGGTGGCATAAAAAACTCTGTAGAAATCACTTCAATGCCGTCTTTATTGAGTGGAATCATTTTTTCATCTTCAGTGGATGATAATGGTTTGACATCGACTTCTAAAATATAAGGAATACTTGCACCATAGACATCAGCATCAATGATGCCTACCTTTTTGCCTTGTCGAATGAGTGCTGCTGCTAAATTAGCTGTGACGCTTGATTTGCCAACGCCACCTTTGCCAGAAGCAATCGCTAAATATTTAATCGGTTTTTCACCCTCTGGAATAAACTCAGATTCAAAAAAGTCAATTTTTATTCCGGGAAATCCTAATTCAATCTTCACTAATTTAATGATTTGGATTTTCATTTGTTGTTCATACTTAGATTTATCTTTTAAATAAATTTCAAGTTCAGCAACACCGGTTGGTCCAACCACTAATTTTTTAATCCCATTCACTTCTTTTAATGTTTTATTGAAACCGGGATCAACAATTTGTTCAATCTTACTACGTAATTCATCATATGTCATGAAATTCACCTCAACGCTATTATAACAAAAAGCAATTCTGAATGTTTGAATAATGATAATACTTCAAGCGTTAAATTGAATTTTTTAGTGAAATAACCTATAATATAAGTAATACTTGCGATTAAAAAAAACGAAACAATAAGGATGTGAATGATATGCTCCTCAAGGGCATTCCAGTAAGTCCAGGTTACGCCATAGGTTCCGTACTATTTCTCGAAGAAACAATTATCGATTATTCAAAAAAAATTGTTGATCATCCTGAAGAAGAAATTAAACGGTATCATCAAGCCATTGATAAAACAAAAAGCCAACTTGAAGCATTAATTCAATCCACAAAAAAATTGACGCATCCTGAATCTGCGTCCATTTTGTCGTCACATCTCGCAGTTTTATTAGATCCTGAAGTCAAAAAAGCTGTTGAGCATAAAATCGTTGAAGAATCATGTAACTTAATTTACGCGATTAAAAGGGTTGCTGATGATTACATTAAACAATTCAATGAAATCCAAGATTTATATTTGAGAGAAAGAGTCACTGACTTAATTGATGTCACTGAACGAGTCATCAAAAACGCTTTAAATATCGCTTTAGTCGATTTATCTTTAATCAATCATGAAGTCATACTTGTAGCTAAAGATTTAAAGCCATCACAAGCCGCACAAATGAATAAAAAATATATTAAAGGTTTTGTTACTCAACAAGGTGGTAAAACATCACATAGTACAATCATTGCAAAACTCATGGGTATACCCGCAATTGTTGGTATAAAAAATTTATTTGAACATGTCATTAATGGCGAAGAAATCATTTTAGATGGTACAAAAGGTGAAATTCATCTTAATTTTGATGATTCAATGAAATCATCTTATCAGCATTTGATTGACCAAACCAAATCGGAAAAACAAAGTTTAAAATCATTCATCAAAAAGAAAACAGTAACCAAAGATGGTAAAGAAATTGAACTTCATGCAAATATAGGATCCAATCACGACTTACCTTATGTGATGGATAATGATGCTGAAGGTATTGGTTTATTTCGGACTGAACTTCTTTTTATGGATCGCTTGAGTATGCCTTCAGAAGATGAACAATTTGAAGTTTATAAAGACGTTTTGGAAACCATGTATCCAAAACCTGTTACCATTAGAACCATCGACATTGGTGGGGATAAATATTTGCCTTACTTACATCAGGAAGCTGAAGCAAATCCATTTTTAGGTAAACGTGCGATTCGTTTATGTTTTGATCAAGTTGATTTTTTCAAAGTTCAACTAAGGGCACTTCTTCGTGCTTCTGTCCATGGTAACTTAAAAATCATGTTTCCGATGATTGCAACTAAAGATGAGTTTCTAGATGCTAAAGATATTGTTTCTGAAGTTCAAGAAGAACTTATTGAAAAAAATATTCCGTATCACATTGTTGATTTAGGCGTGATGATTGAAATACCCGCTGCTGCACTCACCGCAGATGATTTAGCAAACGCAGTTGATTTCTTCTCAATTGGAACAAATGATTTGATTCAATATACATTTGCTGCAGATCGTAATCATGAGTCCTTAGGCTACTTATATCAACCATTTAGTCCAAGTATCATCAAATTAATTAGTATGGTTTGTGAAGCTGCAAAAGATCATAAAATACCTGTGAGTGTTTGTGGTGAAATGGCTTCTGATTTAAACGCGATTCCTCTACTGATTGGATTAGGTGTTGATCATTTATCTATGAACCCTGAAAGCATTTTAAAAGCCAGACAACTTATTAAAGATTTTGATTCCTTCGATTTAAGTAAATTAGCGAAAAAAGCACTTCATGCACACGACCAGCAAGAAGTCTTAGACCTTGTTCAACTTTTAAAGGATGAATATAAAAAATAACGCTAAGTTAATTAGC
>JAFGTQ010000065.1 GCA_016934015.1 Acholeplasmataceae bacterium
ATCAGTGATCTCTATTATGCAAAACACAAAGTTGTTGTTACTGACTTTTTGACGAATGATTTACTCATCAAAGAAATTGATGGTACATATGTCGACTATGTCGTTAAAGTCGATAAAATAGGAAACTCTCAAGGAATCGTCTCTGGGACAACAAAGCCAACCAAAGATCCTGTTCAATTAAAAATCGCTAAAGACACGATAAAAATTATGGATGCTCTTGGTCTAATCAAACAAGGTATGAGCTTTCAAACAGGTGCTGGTGGTACAAGTATCGCCGTGGCTGACTTACTCCGCAAAAAAATGATTGATAAAAATATTAAGGGCTCATTCGCATCCGGAGGAATTACTTCTTATTTAGTTAAGATGTATGAAGAAGGATTATTTGAAGAGCTTTATGACGTCCAATGCTTTGATTTAGATGCAATCAGAAGTTACAAAGAAAATCCAAAACATCACCCGATGAGCGCATCAAAATATGCCAATCCTTGTCACGAATCAGTTTTAGTAAATCAATTAGATGTGGTCATCTTAGGTGCGACTGAAATTGATTTGGACTTTAATGTCAATGTGACGACTGATTCTCATGGTTATTTAATGGGTGGAAGTGGAGGACATTCAGATACGGCTTATGGTGCTAAAGTATCGATCATTACCTCGAATTTAATTAAATCTAGAACACCCATCATTAAAGAGTCTGTAACCGCATTAACAACGCCTGGATCAACGGTTGATATTTTTGTTACCGAACGCGGAATTGCAGTAAATCCTAAAAGAAAAGATTTGATTGATCTCCTTAAAAAGTCATCATTCCCAATCATAACTATTGAAGAATTATACCAAAAAGCAATTGACATTACAGGAAAACCTAAACCCTTAGAAAAATCAGATAAAATCATCGGGCTCATTCGTTATCGTGATGGATCCATAATCGATACACTTTATCAAGTTAGGAAGTAATGGATGATGAATTATACCATCAAAGATTGCATTTTAAAGGCTGAATTAGAAGATGTTAAGCATCTTCTTTTGTCTTTAGATTTAAATGTGGAAGAAGTTACTGAAACCATTATGATTTATGATGAAGAAAAGCTCATTGGCACTGGTTCTATCGACCATAATATCATTAAAATGATTGGTGTCCTACCCTCATATCAAGGATTAAATATAACTTCTCTCATCATGACTGAGCTCACTCAAAGACTTTACCAAAAAGGAATCCATAAATTTTTCTTGTACACACAACCAAAATCAATGGATTTATTTGTTAATTTTGATTTAAATTTAGTTGTTCAAACACCACATATCGTAATGTTTGAAAATAAGCTAAAACCAATTAGTGAATATTTGAACAAACTAAAAAAACAAATCCCCAACAAGCATGGATCACGAGCATCACTCGTGATGAATTGTAACCCCATGACAAATGGGCATTTATACTTAATTGAGAAAGCATCAAAAGAAAACGAGGACGTCCTTTTATTCTTGGTCGAAGAAAATAGATCTGTATTTACATTTGATGTTCGGTTTAATATTGTAAAAGAAGCCATAAAGCATTTAGATAATGTTATCTTAATTCCTTCTGGTCCTTATATCATATCATCGGTTACTTTCCCCACATATTTTTTAAAATCATTAAGTTTAGCATCCAAGGTTTATATGCAGTTGGATGCGGCCATATTTAATCAATATTTCATGCCAATATTGGAAATTGACAAGCGTTATGTTGGTCATGAGCCTAAAGATCCTATGACACACGCATATAATCAAACAATGAAAGAAATATTAAAAGATAAACTCGTCATCATTGAGCGGATTACTTATGAAGAAAATGTCATTAGTGCATCCTATGTTCGGAATCTTGCAAAAGAAAAAAGATTCGATGATATTAAAAAAATCGTCCCAAATTCAACCTACAAGTTTTTAATATCTCCTCAAGGACAGGCGATATTTCATGATTGATCAAATCTTAGATGCACGTGAAATGCGCAGCTTCCAAGTTAAAAAATCGCTTGAAAAAAGTCCACTTGTTCTCTTAATAAAAGCAAACATCCCTGGAAATAATAAAAATATATGGGTTGCCAAATATTTGGTGTTATTATTTAAAAAATTATTAGAACACATCTGTCAAACCACTGATTCTCAATTTTACCAATCAGATGATGGACCGTATGTCATCATCCATTTACCAAGTGATGATACTTATGCGATCAAACATTGTTTAATCCATATTGAAGAGACCCATCCACTCGGAAGATTCATTGATCTTGATCTATTTGACACACCAAATCGTTCAATTTCAAGGCGTGATATTAATACGCCAATTAGAAAATGTATGTTATGTGAAAAACCTGCGATAGAATGCATGAGAAATCACAACCATCATCCTTATGAAATTATTCAATATATTGAAAAGCATGTTATCAATTATCTCAAAAGAGAGATCAAAAAACAAATGGATTTTGCAATCATCAGTGAATTAGAATTAGAGGATAAATTTGGTCTCGTTACAAAGTCTTCTTCTGGTTCACATCCTGACATGAATTATTCACTCATGATTCAAGCAAAAGACTCCATATTGGATGACTTAGTCGAAGTATTCACTTTAGGCTTGAATGCGGAACAACTTGACGATTTATTTTTAAAAGCAAGAGAAATTGGTATTAGAGCTGAGCAACATATGTTAGCTGCAACTCAAGGCGTTAACTGTTATAAAGGCTTAATCACTATCTTAGGATTTGCTTGTTTATCAAGTGCTTATGCATTAAAAAACCAACTAAACTTTTCAGATATTTTCGACAATATAAAAATTCTATCAAAAGACCTTGTCAATGAAATAAATCAACAAGGTCAATCGTTTGGAATTAAAGCTTATCAAAAATATCAGTTTCAAGGAATTCGTGGTGAATTAAGTCGTGGTTTACCAACGATAAAAAGCATCCTAGAATCTTATAAACATTTAAGCTTAGAAGATCCAATGACATTAAGAAAGGCACTTAGAGATATCATATTATTAAGTGAAGATACAGTCTTCTTAAAACGTAGCCAATCACTCGATACATATCAACATATTAAATCTGAAATGTC
>JAFGTQ010000066.1 GCA_016934015.1 Acholeplasmataceae bacterium
TCCTCTGAACTTGTAGGATTTGCTCTATGGAACCATTATTTTGAACATATTTATTTAAAAAAAGGTATTTTATGGTTATCGATTTTAGAGAAAATCATTCAAAAATATACAAGTGATTATCATTTACCAATTCCAACAATCTATGAGAGTGAAGTTGTCAAGGATAATTTGAAAGCGGAACTCTTAGGAATTGAAAAAAAGGAACTTGAAAAAAGAGTTGAGGCTTTAAATCATGCTGTTAAAGAAAGTCAAGATTTAAGCGTTAGAAGTAAAACCACAGGACTTTATCTTCAGTCTGTTTTAAGAGAAATGATTAAAACTCGTCTAGACGAAATGGATGAAACATATCATTTTGGACTCATGCTTATTCAACTTGATCAACTCAATGAAATTAATAAACAATATGGTAAAAAAGCGGGCGATGATGCTTTACGCACACTTGCTTATGTTATTGAACAATTAAAAGAAGATTCGTGTTTAATGTTTCGCCAATCAGGGCCAGGTGTTATCGTGTATAAACATGATGCGACGATTGAATCACTTGACAAAGCTGCTTTAATGATTAAAAATGCAGTTCAATCTTCGGTTTTGTTTATTGATAAAGTAACTGCATCCATTGCGATTGTCACCAGTGATGAGATGAAAGATCAAGTAAATCGAGATTCAAAAATCCAACATTTATTTGATTTATTGGATAAACGAATTTTAATTGCCAAGCGCATTGGCTATGGTGAAATTATTAGTCAAAAATCTGAAAATATCAATTATTTAGAAGGGCTCATTTTAATCGTTGATGAAGATGAACTTTCACAAAATATGATGGTTCGTATTTTTCATCGTATTGACTACGAAGTTGTGGTAGCTTCATCAGTTACTGAAGCGATTAAAATCATTCATGAAAAACCGATTGATGTGGTGATTTCTGAGATTAACCTTTCAAAACTGGATGGATTTGAACTAAAGCGTCTAATGAATGAATCCATTTATCGTAACACACCATTTATCATGGTTTCTCACAATAAAACGATTGAAAATATCAAGCGTGGAAACACATTGGGTGTTGATTTAATTATTGAAAAACCTGTGGTTATGGATGAAATTATCGGTATCGTCAATCGTTTCAAGGAACGGAAGATAAAATGATGATAGACATGTGGATTTGGTCAATTTTCTTTGGTTTGCTAAGTATATCTTTTGTCTTAGTTTTAAGCATCATCATTCAAAAATACAATCACAAGAGAAAAGAAAAATTAAACATAAAAGCGAGAGATTATCTTTTTTCTCGCTATTATGATGGCGAACTTGTCGAACTCCCTTGTTCAGTCAAGTTTTTTATTGATGCATTCATTGAAGTTGAGACACAAATGACGATTGAAAATGATGTAAGAATCATGATTGAAAGAGATTTAATTGACACAAGATTTATGCGTCAAAAAATACGTCAACTCGATCATCAAAGTCCATTAAAAAGAAAAATATCAATCCATTATTTAGAACAAATCCGATTCCCTAAATTGATTGAACTTTTAAAGAACCGATTTTTTATTGAAAAAGACGAAACAGTTTTATTTATGCTTTTCCAAGTGCTCATTCATCATTTGACGGATGAACTCGTGAACCATTTGATTAAAACGCTCGAAAAAGGCTCTTCCTTATACCAAAATTGGATCTATAGTTTAGCAGTCAAACATTATAATGAATTAAAACCATTTTTCCATGTATTGATGGAAAGAAATGAAACATCAATTCAAATGTTATTAATCAAGTTAGCTGAAGAACATTTAGATATCGAGTTAAAAGCTTATTTGATGAAAACTTGTCAAGAGATTGAAGAACAATCTATGATAAGTCTTAGAGCTTATGAAGCATTATCAAAGATGTATCCAGAAGATATTGTCAATGACGTCAATCTTCATCATTCGAATGATCTTATTCGAAGAATTACGATTCATGCATCATCCTTCATCATTAACCAAAAAATGGTTGATAAATTGATCAGTGATATGGATCTTTCTTCTTGGGATAAAGATCGAACAAAAGCATTATCAAGAATTATATATGACTCTAAATCGTTACTCCTATATTTACTTAGTTATTATCCTGTGGCTCATAATCAAGCTCAAAAAGATGCGATTACGCGTGTTTTATCTCATCGAATTGATTATTTGATGGTTCAGTTAAAGTCAGGTCAATATGATTACATTTTAAATATTATGCGAAGAATGTTTGAGCTTCATATCACAGAAGATATTATCGATTTTATGAATCAAAATAAAGATCCAATCATTGAACAAAAAATGATGAATTTAGTGGTTGAATTTTGTTCAAAAGATCCTTATTTGCTTGATGAATTTACGATTTACTTATCCCAAGAAATTTTATTAAAAATGGGATTATTAAAGAAACCTCAAAGTGTTGTTCCTCGAGAAAAAGCCCCAAAAGAGAAAAATCGAACGCGTTGGATCATGCGTTATATGATGATATCCATTTTTGTGATGCCTTTTTTATATGCCCTATTTAATATCGAAGGTTGGATAAAGGGTGAAGGATTTAACTTAAACGATTTCATCATTACCATCAACTTATATCTTGTCCTCTATTTTTTAGTGGTTAATGGTATATATCTTTTATTATTAACGATATCAGTCCACGGTGCTTATGTCAGAGTCACACTCTATAAGTTGAAATCACAATCACTTTTGTTCCATAAAAATTTGCTACCAAGTATCTCAATTATCGCTCCTGCATATAATGAAGAATTATCTATCGTCGAAAGTGTGACCGCATTACTCAATCTAAAATATCCTAAATTTGAAGTCATTGTGGTCAATGATGGGTCTAAAGATAAAACAATTGAAATTTTGAAATCACATTTTCAATTGGAAAGAAAACATCCATTTTTTGTAGCATCTATTGAGACGAAACCTATTCGAGGTGTTTATGTCAATCAACGGATTCCCAATCTCATTGTTATCGATAAACAAAATGGTGGTAAAGCTGACGCTTTAAATGTTGGGATCAATGTTGCAAAAAATGATTATGTCTGTGGTATTGATGCAGATTCATTATTAGAGGAAGATGCCCTACTTAAAATGATGAGTGTGACTTTGGATGAAACTAAAAAACATATTGCACTTGGTGGTAATATTGTTCCTGTGAATGGATCAGTCGTTGATCGTGGTAAAATAGAGTCTCACGGTTTAGGCAAAAAACCTTTAGTTAGATTTCAAACCTTGGAATATTTACGAGCATTTACAACGGGCAGAATTGGTTGGTCAAGAATCAAAAGTTTACTCATCATTTCTGGTGCTTTTGGCATGTTTGAAAGACAAACGCTCATTAGTGCTGGGGGTTACCTCACATCAAGCAGTAAGATGAAAAAAGACACAGTTGGTGAAGATATGGAGCTTGTAGTGAGGTTATCACGACAAGCGCTTGAACAAAAACGAGATTATATCGTCACATATGTTCATCAAGCTAATTGTTATACTGAATTACCAAGTGATTTTAAGACATTGCTGAAACAAAGAAACAGATGGCATCGAGGGTTGTTGGATATATTGAGTTATCATCGAAAGATGATTTTTGATTATCGGTATAAACAACCAGGGTTAATCGGATTTCCTTATTTTATGATTTTTGAAATGATGGGTCCATTTATCGAAGTGATGGGATACCTTGCATTAATCATGGGTGTGATTTTAGGAATCTTAAATGTTGAGATTTTTATTTTATTATTTTCTGTGACGATTGGACTTGGCATCATGATTTCTTTATTTTCACTTTATATTGCCGAGAAAGATATGAAATTTTATTCAATTAAAGATACACTGGTTTTAATTTTTATCGCTATCATAGAAAATTTTGGGTATCGACAATTAATAAGCTTACACCGGGTGATATCAACATTTAATGCATTGAGTGATTCTGGAACTTGGGGAACACAAAAAAGACAAGGTTTTAAGAAAGTGTGAGAATGATGAAAGTTACATGTGAAAAAATGATGAATTTAGATACTTGTCAAACCAATCTAAAGACAGAAGTGAAGTATATGCTTGAAGGTGAAAGTATCATCACAACAGATCAAAATTTAATTATTCATGAGAAAGAAATTATTAATCCATCACCAGATCGCATCAAAATCAAATGTCCTATTTTTGATCGATGTGGGGGTTGTGACTTTTTGCATATCAATTATCAAAAGCAATTAAAAATGAAAGAAGAATACGTGAAAGAACTTTATGATAATGCAGGATTTACTACAGTTCATTTACCTATCATTAGCAATGATGAACCTCTTTATTACCGCCATAAAGTTGTTTTATCGGCTACGACCAAGAAAGGTAAACTCCGTTTAGGGCTGTACCGTGAATATTCGAAAGAAATCATCCCATTTATTGATTGCTATATTCATGAAAAGTCAACACATGATATGATGCATACCCTTGAAGAACTATTCCATAAATATAAAATTCCTGCATACGATTATAAAACGAATACAGGTATGATTAAACATATTATGATGAGAATTTCCCAAAAAACAAAAGATGTATTAGTCGTCATTGTGACAAATGGTCATCTTTTACCGAATGGCAAAAAAATAGTTTCAGAACTCGTTCAAAAACATCCGAAAGTACAAACGGTTATCCAAAACATTCATCATAAAAAAACACATTTAGTCTTACTTGATGAAGAAAAAATTCTTTATGGTAAAGGGTTTATCATCGATGAGATTGAAGGCATTCAATTTCGGATATCTGCTCAATCTTTTTATCAAGTTAATCCGATGCAAATGCTTAAGCTTTACGGTACAGCACTTGATACAGCAAAATTGAAAAAGACAGATGTTGTCTTAGATGTGTATTCAGGGATTGGAACGATTTCATTACTTGCAAGTAAACGTTGCAAAGAAGTGATTGCTGTTGAATCAAATGAAATGGCTCATCGTGATGCGTTAATGAATAAAAAGATGAACCTAATATCCAATGTGAGATTTATTAATCATGACGTTACAGAATTTATTCAAACATTTAATGAGAAGATTGATTGTCTTATCATGGATCCAACAAGAGATGGATCCACTGAAGTGTTTATGAATACAATAAAGAAATTAAAGCCTAAAAAAATTTTATATATTTCATGTGAACCAAAAACACAAGTTAGAGATTTAAACTGGATAAAAGACATTTATAAGATTGAAAGTGTACAAGCTGTTGATATGTTCTCACAAACCGTTCA
>JAFGTQ010000008.1 GCA_016934015.1 Acholeplasmataceae bacterium
ATGTTTTGTTTGTTTAGCTCTTATTTTTTTAATGCTTTTTGTTTCTTTTCGATACACTCATCATCATTCAGTTTTCAAAGACCTATCCCACACTCCCTCTTGGGCGTGCTTTATCATTCTACCATTGATTTGATTGTTTTGTCAACGAATTTAACTGCTTTTTTTAATTGTAATTTATCGTTTGACTTTCTCTTCTTGGAGAGTGACCTTTATCATTCTAACTTATCTCAAACCTAAAGTCAATACTTTTGTTTATAAAAAAAACGAAAGGTGAACTATCCACCATTTCGTCAATTTTTTTATCCTTGTTTTTGTCTATATTTAGCCTTTTATGAGCCGTATAATGTCATTATAGGTGACAAAGACAAATAATACCATTAATAAAATAAACATTGTTTGATTAACCATATTTTCAATTCTTTTGTTCAATGGTTTTCTAGTTACTGCTTCAATACCTAAAAACACAAGTCTTCCACCATCTAATGCTGGAATTGGTAATAAATTTAAAAGGCCAATATTAATACTTAAAAAAGCTGTAAAAGAAACGATTGCAAGAAATCCTTGACTTCGGGTTTGACTGACTAAGGTAAATATACCGATTGGGCCTGATAAATCCCCTACACCAAGTTTTTCACTTGGAGAGAAAAGTAAACCGATCGTATTTAACACTTGCATTGTATTATCATAAACCATTCTGAATGGATATATAAGCGTATATCCCAAATTAAAATCTGAAGTAGCGGTAACACCTAATTGAACTAAAATAGGCTGATGTCCAAGTTTTTCTAAAGCATTTTGACTAATTAAATCATAGGTAGTTTCATTTAATATGCCATCACGAATATAATTGATTGTGATGCTACCCGATGTAATATCTCTAAAAAATAATAAGATATCGTTCCAATTTAAAATAGGATATGTCATTCCATTTGCTTCAAAACTTACGATTAAATCTTGAGATTCAAGTCCTGCTTCAGATTGAGCACGACCGAATGTTTGACCAATGATTGGTGCATCACTATAATAAACGCCATCAACATATGCGTTTGTAATTCCAGCCATTTGAATAATAACCAATGCTGTGACATCCTTATTATAAACTGTGCCCGCGCGTGTAAAGGAGATTGGAAAGCTCACTTTGTCAATCGATTGCATCACATTTGAAAGATCAGTCCAACTGTTAATTACATTTCCATCGATCATTGTAATCTGATCTTCAGCTTCAAGTCCAATAGCATGAGCTGGAGATAATTCAGCAACAGAATCAACAACATTTGAGTCAAGATTAGGTTTAAAAGCGAAAAATCCCACAATTAAAAAAAGTAAGAATGCCAATATAAAGTTCATTAATGGTCCTGCAAAAATAACCATAAAACGTTGACTTAGTGTTTTACTTTCAAAGCTCTTCTCTTCAGGTGTAATCCACATTTGTTTTTTTTCATTTATGATGTAGATTGCATCTCTTAAAACTTCAAGAGTCTTTTGCTCTCCTTGAATATCCAAGGTAATAAATAATTTTGATTGGTCTTTTCCGTATAAATCATAATCAATGACTGCTCCAATCAAATCAGATTTTGTTTCCTCATTTAATACAATTGATTTAATTCGGTTCATCTCATCAATTTGAACGCCAATGACCATCGTTTTCTTAATTAAGGCATCCGTTATTGATTCTCCTGCCATGGAAACATATCCACCAATCGGAATGGCGCGAACAGAATAAATAGTTTCACCTTTTCGCTTTTGATAAAGAGCGGGTCCCATCCCAATCGAAAACTCATGGCATAAAATACCACTTTTTTTTGCGAAATAAAAATGACCGAGCTCGTGTATTAAAATGATAACCCCTAATACGAGGACAAAAACAATTAAATTGAGTAAAAACATAGATTACCTCTTCTTTTTGTAATCAAACACTTTCTTTTGAATCATATCATCGCATTGGATAATATCATCCAGTGAAGGATTATTTATATTTTGAAAAGCATTAACTTCTTCAATCACAATTTTTTCAATATCTAAAAATGATATTTTATCTTCTAAAAACAATTTAACAGCTGCTTCATTCGCAGCATTCATGACTGTGGGAAGTAATCCTTTTTTAATGCCAACTTCATAAGCTAATTTCAATAATGGATATCGATTGAAGTCCATCTTTTTAAAGTGTAAATCCGTTAATTCAAAAGGAGATAGACTTTGTTTTGCCCGATTAGGATAACTTAGTGCATATAGAATCGGCATCCGCATATCTGCATTCCCTAATAAAGCTTTGAGTGATCCGTCTTTTAATTGAATCATTCCATGAATCAAACTCTCTTCATGTAATAAAGTCTCAATTTTATCATAAGGTAGGTCAAATAAATAATGTGCTTCAATCACCTCAAGACCTTTATTCATCATTGTTGCACTATCTATGGTGATTTTAGCACCCATTGACCAATTTGGATGTTTAAGTGCATCTTCTTTTTTAATATGTTTTAATTGATCTCTCGTTAAATGTCTTAATGCACCGCCACTTGCGGTGATGATGATTTTTTCAATATCATTTTTATCTTCATGATCAATAAGTTGCCATAGGGCATTATGCTCACTATCTATAGGATATAAAGATACTTGATGTTCTTTTATTTTTTTTCGTACTATCTCACCAGCCATAACAAGTGTTTCTTTATTCGCAAGCAATATATCCTTTTTAGATTCTATGGCTTTAATCGTAGGTTTAAGTCCTGCTGAGCCAGATAGTGCATTGATGAAAACACCTTGATCAGGATAAGCTGCAATCGCCATTAATCCATCATTCCCAACAACAAATGTTGTATCTGGATATAGGCTTTGATACAAATTGATGTTTTCACTTGATCTTAAGCAAACAATTTTTGCATGATGAGTTTTCAAGATTTCTTCATTGATTTGCTGCTGACTTCCTAAAGATAAGCCAATGATTTTAAATTGTTCAGGAAAGCGACTGACAAGATCTAAGGTTTGTCTTCCAATAGATCCTGCGGCTCCTAAAAGATATAAATGCTTCATACGTTAATGATAAAAGTCGGATATAACCGATAAATTAAGATGAAAATCGCTGCTAAAAACATGGCGACAAATAAAGCAGAATCAAATCTGTCGAGAAGTCCACCATGGCCTGGAAGAATCGTTCCAAAATCCTTAAGATTATACGTTCTTTTTAATCTAGATGCTACTAAATCACCCATTTGAGCAAGGATGGTTGCAACCAATGTAATTGGGACAAGTACCAAACCTTGAATCCATAATGATTTATTCACACCCAAACTTGAGAAATTATCTAATAAAGTTTGCTCACCACCTGGATTAACTAATAATCCTAATGCTGTATCTGGTGAGAAAAATGTTCCATAACCTAAAGCGAAAGTTGCTGCAACTAAAGTTCCTAAAATGGAGCCTGCAATTGCACCTTCCCACGACTTCTTTGGGGAAATATGAGGTGCTAATTTATGCTTACCAAACTTAGACCCAAATAAATATGCAAAAACATCAGTTGCTGATGTAATCAATAATAGATAAACTATAAAACGGACACCTAAAAATCTTAAAATAACGATTGATGCCGCTCCTAAACCAACATAGTTAATAACCATCAACGCTTTACCAACATCTGCGCCATTAAAATCTTTGAAGAAAACTAAAAAACTTAATAAAATGATGGTTAAAATCGGAATCGTAATCGATAATAATCCATTAGCTTCTAGCGGATTGTGATCTGTATTACCCCAAACGCCACCGACACTTGAAAAAGTTCCAAGTGTTAAAATGATAATCCCAATTTTGATAAACCATTTAAATTTCTTTTCAGTTTCATACATACGAATCATTTCAAAGGCAGCAACGACAACAAAAAGTGTCATTAAGACTTGAAAAACTTCCAAAAATATTGGAATGGTTGTCACTGGAATTAAAATGGCAGCTAAAACTAGTCCAGTAATTAATCGTTGTTTCATTTTAATCCTCCATAACGGCGATTTCGCTTTTGATAATTTTTTAATGCTTTGATGAGTTGTTTGCCGTTAAATGATGGCCAATGTATTTTAGTAAAATATAGTTCAGCATAAGATGCTTGCCATAAAAGAAAATTTGATAAGCGCATCTCTCCACTCGTTCGAATCAATAAATCTACTGGTTTATTTAACATCAAATGCTTTTCGATTTCAGATTGATCAACAGGTAATGTTGATTGATTGACGGCACGAATGATTTCATCATATCCACCATAATCAAGTGCAACCACAAGCTCAAAACCTTGATAATCCTTTGTCTTCGATTCCATATCAAGCATGACTTCTAGTAAATTTGTTGGAATTCGATCTCTACGACCAATAAACGATATCTTATAATCAACTTTTTCAAATTTATCTTTATTTTTATGATAAAAATCAACTGGAGTTTGCATTAAGTAATCAACCTCATCTTGAGGTCTTTTCCAATTTTCAGTACTAAACGCATAAAGTGTTAATGTTTCAATTCCTAAATTCTGTGCTTCTTTCGCAATGGTAAAAATGTTTCTTCCACCCATGTAATGACCAAAAGACCGAGGTTGTCCACGTTTTTTTGCCCATCTGCCATTGCCATCCATTATAATACCCACATGTTTTGGGATATTTGATAACTCCATATGTATCACCTTTATCATTATACCCTAGTTTCATATAACATGAAATGTTATAGGTATTTTAACACAAATTCACAAAAAAAAGGCCTGAGGCCTTTTATTAAATCTTTAGAAGTTCATCCGATTTTATTTTAATTTCTTCATCAACTTTTTTAATCATTTTATCAGTGATGTCTTGAACATCATTTAAATATCCTTTTTCATCATCTTCAGTTAATGATAATTTTTTGATATGTTCATTGCCATCGCGACGAACATTTCGAATGCTTACTTTTGCAACTTCACCCATTTTTTCAACATCTTTAACAAGTTCTTTTCGTCTTTGTTCTGTTGGTTGTGGGAATACCAATCGTAATCCAACACCATCATTAACTGGATTTAATCCAAGATCTGATGCTTGAATTGCATGTTCAATACCTTTTAAAATAGTTTTGTCAAAGGGCTTAATGTATAGTTGATTTCCTTCTACCACGGACACAGATGAAATTTGACGTAATGGCGTATCTGCGCCATAATAGGATACAACTAAACGATCTAAAATGCTTGGATTAGCTCGACCGGTACGTACTTGCGCAAAATCACGACGTAATATGTCAATGGTTTTTGACATATGATCTTCAATTTCCATTAAGATTAAATCTGCTTGTTCATCCATTGTTACTTTTCCTCCCATTTAACCAATGTTCCAATTGGTTCTTGCATCACGGCTTTTTTAATATTACCATGTTGATTCATATTGAAGACTAAAATATCAATTTTATTTTCACGACACATGGATGCTGCTGTCTGATCCATCACTGCAAGCTTTTGTTGTAAAACTTGTTCTTGAGATAATTCAGTAAACATTGTGGCATCCCCATGCTTTTTAGGGTCTTTATCATAAACACCTTCAATACCATTTTTCGCCATTAAAATAATATCTGCATTTAATTCAGCAGCACGTAGCGCTGCAGCAGTATCTGTTGAAAAATATGGTGATCCAGTTCCTCCTGAAAAAATGAGTACACGGCCTTTTTCAAAATGTCTGAGTGCCCGTCTTCGAATATATGGTTCAGCTACCGCTGCGACTGGTAAAACAGTCATAACACGTGTTGGTACATTAATAGATTCTAAAGCATCTTGGAGTGCTAACCCATTCATTATAGTACCTAACATGCCCATATAATCCGCTTGTGTGCGATCCATACCGAGTTCTTCACCGATTTTCCCACGCCACAAATTACCGGCACCAACAACGATACCAATTTGGATACCCATTTCATAGATCTCTTTGATTTCGGTGGCAATACCTTTAACGGTTATCGGATGGATGCCATAATTTCCGTTGCCCTTTAAAGCTTCACCACTAAGTTTTAAGATGACTCTTTGGTACATATTCGCCACGCTCCTCAAATTGATTTTATTTTTTTAATTGTGCTGCAACTTCAGCTGCGAAATCTTCTTCTTTCTTTTCAATACCTTCACCGACAGCTAGACGAATGAAAGATTTTACGCTGTTTTTATTTGATTTTAAGTATTCACTAACCTTTTGATCAGGATCTTTAACGAATCCTTGGTCAACTAAACAAATATCTTGTAAGTATTTATTTAAACGACCAATGACCATTTTGTCAACGATGTTTGCTGGTTTACCTTCCGCTAAAGCTTGTTGTGTTAAGACATGTTTTTCATGCTCTAAAGTTTCTTGATCAACTTGTGAACGATCAAGATATCTTGGATTTTGTGCTGCAATATGCATTGCCATATCTTTTGCGACTTCAAAATCATCTTTTTCCATCACATTAATGACTGCAATACGTCCACCCATGTGTAGATAAGACCCGAATCCTTCAGATGCACTCTTAGTCACACGAGTTACACGTCTTAAGGAAATTTTTTCACCAATCGTTGCGGTTGCATCAGCAATAACTGTTTCTAATGTTTTACCATTTAAAACGATTTGAAGTGCTTCTTCAGAATTGGTTACTTTTGAATTTAAAATTGCTTGACCAACTTCATTTAAAAGGTCAAGAAATTGGTTGTTTTTAGCAACAAAGTCTGTTTCTGAATTTAATTCATAGATGACAGCCTCATTACCGTTTATGACGACATTACATAGACCTTCAGCTGCAATTCTTCCTGCTTTTTTAGCAGCTTTTGCAATTCCCTTTTCTCTTAAATAGTCGATTGCGGCTTCCATATCACCGTTTGTATGTTCAAGAGCGCCTTTACAATCCATCATACCAGCGCCAGTTCTTTCTCTTAATTCTTTAACTTGTTGTGCAGTTATTGCCATATTGATAATCCTCCTAGATTAATATTATTATATTTTATTTTTGTTTAAAAATAAAGGGGAGCATAAGTTCCCCTTTTAGCATTTATTTTAATAAATCGATGAGTTCTGCTTTTTTAAGGGTTGAAAAACCAGTAATTCCGCGTTCTTTAGCAAGTGCGCGTAATTCAGCAACAGTCATAGCTTCGAGTTGTTCTTCAGTCAATCCTTCGATTTCTTCTTCAACTTCGTCTTCAACTTCTTCTATAACTTCGTCTTCTGTTTCCTCAACAGGTTGAGGCTTTTCTTCTCTTGGTCTCACTGGTGCTTTTTCACGTTTTGGTGGAATTGATGCTGTTTCATCATCATATTTTTCAACGACACCGCCTTGTGCTTCAATCACAGCGTTACCCATAACCCATGCAATTAACTTAACTGCTCTGATTGCATCATCGTTTGCAGGGATAATATAGTCTACATCATCAGGATCACAATTAGTATCAACGATACCAAATACTGCAATACCGAGTTTACGTGCTTCAAGAATTGCATTCTTTTCTTTACGTGGATCAACGATAAAGATAGCTTCTGGAACTTTCTTCATGTCTTTGATTCCGCCTAAGAATTTTTCTAAGCGTTCTCTTTCATGCTTTAATTGTTGAACTTCTTTTTTAGGAAGTTTCTCAAATACACCGTCTTCTTCCATTTTGTAAAGATCGTGTAGACGTTTAATCCGACGACGGATTGTTTTGAAGTTTGTTAATGTTCCACCTAACCAACGTTGATCAACATAAAATTGACCTGTACGGATTGCTTCTTCTTTAACTGCTTCTTGTGCTTGCTTCTTTGTTCCGATAAATAAAACCTTGCCTCCATCTTGCACAATTTGGAATAGTGCTTGATAAGATTTTTCGATTTCTTCAGCGGTTTTCTTCAAGTCGATGATATAAATACCATTTCTTGACGTGAAGATGTACGGTGCCATTTTTGGGTTCCAGCGACGTGTCGCATGACCGAAGTGCACACCAGACTCTAATAATTGTTTCATTGAAACGACTGCCATGTGTTAATTCCTCCATTTTTGTTTTTGCTTCTGCACTACTTAAGATTACCCACCCGTTAGGGCACCTGAGTAACCGAACATAATGCATGCTTATTTTCATAGCCTTTCTAAATATATCATATTCGGCATTGATTTGCAAGTGTAAAGTATTTACTTTATGTCTTTTTACAGCGGTTTATGTCCACTACTTCCAAAACCACCCATACGGGTTGCATTTGTGGGTTCATCATCTGATGTAACTTCATACTTTAAAAAAATCCCTTGTGCAATTCGGTCACCTTTTTGTACGATGACATCATGATCTAAGATATTCATGAGTGGAACCATAATCAAACCATCGTTATCGGGATTTCCATAATAATCAGCATCTACAACACCAACTGAGTTACTCATCACTAATCCCTTTTTGATTGCCAAGGATGATCTCGGAAAAATGAAGAGTGCTTCATCATTTGGCATCATTGCTTTTAAACCTGTTTTAACCAGTTTAATTTGTTGTGGTTTAATCACAACATCTTCAATAGATGAAAGATCATAACCTGCACTTTTATTCGTTGCTCTTTTGGGAATAATGACATGTTGTGTTTCATAACCTTTAGCAATTTCAAATTTTCTCATCGATAATCTCCTTGAGTTTTGATAATACTTGATTTTCGCGTAATAAAACCGTTTTTAATCCTTTTTCTTGATGCTTTTCATCCTGTAAAACTTGAAAATTATGTTGTATCACATCGTCAATCTTCGCCCATAAAGGCTTAATCCCATAAAACGTTTCATTCCCTTTCAAATGCTGTTGTCCGAACCCATCAATTTCACATATATAGTAATTCGATATTTGTTGGAAAACACGATGATCTCCATGATAACCATATCTTATTTCTTCTGTGTAACCAAAGGGTTCTTTTACTTTTGGATTAATCGCACCAAGCTCTTCTTTCATTTCACGAACAAGAGCTTCCAATGGATTTTCATAATGATGGATTCCACCACCAGGAAACATGAAATCATTATAGTAATTCGAATAAGCCATCAAGACTTCTTTATGCTCATTCATAATGATGGCTCTCGCTGTTTTCCGAATGGTTTGGACTTGTTTTTCACATAGGCCATCTTCAATGATGGTTGTCCCGATTTTAGTCATTCTTTTTCACCATCCTTGGGGAAGCTTTTCGATATTTTTCTTTCATTGATTCTGTAGAAACATGTGTATAGATTTGAGTTGATTTTAAATGCTCATGGCCTAAAAGTTCTTGAACAACACGCAAATCAGCACCATGATCGAGTAGAACAGTTGCAAACGCATGGCGTAGCATATGGGGGTGAATCCGATAAGTTTCTCCAGATTTCTCAATGATTGCTTTTAAGATGTGTTGAAGTCCTCGTACTGTTAATTTAGTACCTAAATGATTAATAAAAACTTCATCAATACTTGCATTTGGTCCTTTCGATAATAGAATGGGTCGAATGTATGTTAAATAATGTTTTAAATCATTAATTAGGGTTTTGTGAAGCGGAACATAGCGATCTTTTGATCCTTTACCGTGAATTAATATTTGTTCTTGTTCGAGCATAATATCTTTTAATTTCATAGAGCATAATTCACTTGCTCTAAGTCCACAACTAAATAATAAATCTAAAATCACATGATTTCGATGACCTAATGGTTTAAACTTATCAATCGATTTAAAAATCAAATCAATTTCCTCTGTGTGTAAAATAGTTGGTAGTTTTTTGGGAATTTTTGGACCTTCAAGAGTTTCAAAAATATTTTTATCAATTAATTTTTGATCCATAACATAGGCATAAAAAACACGAAGAGATGAGATTTTTCGTGCAATTGATTTTTTTGCATAATTGTTAAAGTCCAAATGTGATAAATAATGTCTTCCCAGTCTTTCTCTTGTGACATCAATCAAATCTTTCGCAAGTTCTTCATTTTGAATAAAAGATTCAAAATCTTTCACATCTCGAACATAGGCTTTTACAGTATGCGGGCTATAATTTTTTTCAATCGACAAATAATTTTGAAAAGACTCAATGATATGCATTACAGCTCTCCTAAATATTGTTTTAAAGCCTCCATTGATCGTTCATAATAGTGCATTTTCCGCATTTTCTTTGGATGCTTAAATTCTAGAGGTGGTAATAATCCTAAATTTGCATTCATCGGTACAAATGATGGATTAGGGGTCGATACATACGATGCCATAGCACCCATCATCGTGACATTTGGTAAAGGCTTGAGTGCCTGATTTTTTAATTTTAATGAAACTTGTATTGCAGCATTCAAACCAGATGCTGCACTTTCAACATAACCTTCAACACCGCTAATTTGTCCAGCAAAAAAAACATTGGGGTATTCAATTGATTGGAAACTTTGATTAATAATTTTAGGGCTCTCAATATATGTATTTCGGTGCATCACACCATAACGTAAAATATTTGCTTTTTCTAATCCTGGAATCAGTTGTATGACTCTTTTTTGTTCATCCCATGTAAGATGCGTTTGAAACCCAACAATGTTGTACATCGTTTTGGCAGCATCATCTTGTCTAAGCTGAACGACAGCATGGAATCTTTTGCCATCTTTTTCTAGCCCCACCGGTTTCATTGGACCAAAAAGTAAAGTTTCTTTACCTCTTTCAGCCATAACTTCAAAAGGCATGCAGCCCTCAAATACATTATGTTCAAAATCTTTAATTTCAACTTTTTTTGATTGAATAATTGCATTATAAAAAATGTTATAAGTTTCTTCATCCATTGGACAATTAATATAAGCTGCTTCGCCTTTATCGTATCTTGATTTTAAATAACAAATATTCATATCAATCGATGATGCATCAATAATTGGTGCAATTGCATCAAAAAAATGGAGATGATCCATATGAAACTTTTCTTGGATATCTTTCGACAATGCATCACTTGCTAGTGGTCCAGCGGCTATGACGGTTATCTCTACAGGATTGATAGACGTCATTTCTTCTCGAATGACTTCAATATTTGGATGTTCATTGATTTTCGATTCAATAAATGTTGAAAAAAGATGGCGATCGACGGCTAAACTTGAACCTGCAGGCACTTCACTATGAATCGCTGCTTGCATAATCAAAGAATTAAACATCATCATCTCTTTTTTTAACATTCCAACCGCGTTATGAGGGTCATTTGATCGTAAAGAATTTGAACAAACAAGTTCAGCAAAATCACCAGTTTGATGCGCTGGAGTCATTTTAAGAGGGCGCATTTCATATAATTTCACTTGAAACCCTTGATTTGCTAAATAATATGCTGCTTCTGATCCTGCGAGTCCAGCACCAATAATATGTATCATGTCATCACCACTCATATTATACATGAAAAGCCTTTAATTTAAGAAAAAAGTGAGTGTTAAACTCACTTATTGAGAAGCCTTTTGAGGTTTTAAATCAAACCTTTCGAAAAACGGTATTAGTTTTAAATGAATGTCTTTGACTAAAAAGAAAATGATGATTGAATTAAACGGAATAAGTGACATACGAATGACGAGCAAACTCAATGTTGTTTGCACATCAAAATGAATCATTAATGCAAATGTGTTACTTAATGAAGCAAGCAAATAAGTTAAAGGAACAACCCAAATCAATCGATGAACCGTATATTTTTTATGTAGAATTAAACCAGGAATTAACCCCCACATGATGGGTCCTAAAACAAAGAAAGGTAGAAATGTCTGATTGGCTGTCACAACACCGATCACATCGCCTACAAGCGCAATCATGACACCATAGGAAGGACCGAGAATGATACTGCCAAATATGATGGGTATTGCGTAGAAAGGTAACCCAAAATTTTGAATATTTAAAACGAATTTAAAAAATACATCAATAATAATTGAAATTGCTGCTAAACTTGCAGCTAACACCATTTTTTGGACATAAATGTTTTGTTTCATCAAAAAAAGACCTCCAGTATTGAGGTCCACCATAATTGCTTACAGCGGACGCATTAGAAAACCGCCACTTTCGTGTTCGTTCTAATCCGACATCCCATGATTAGACACTTAACGCTTTCTAATTACTCTGTAAGTCCATTATACATGAATTAATTTAAAATCCAAGGTATTAGGAATTCAATTCCCAATTGATTTCATTTTTTCCATGTTTTTTTAAATATTCATTAATTTTTGAATATGGTTTTGAGCCGAAAAACCCACGATGTGCTGATAAAGGAGAGGGATGAACTGATGTAATTACATCGTGACCATAAGATTTGATAAGTGGTAAAAACTGTTTTGCATGATTCCCCCATAAAACAAAGACTATATTCTTTTGATTTATTGCTAAAGTCTCAATTAACTTCTTCGTAAATAATTCCCACCCTTTTTGCTGGTGAGATAACGCTTTATGTGCTTCTACTGTTAGGATTGTATTTAACAATAAAACACCTTGTTTTGCCCATGGTGTTAAATCTCCTGTTTTTGGATAAGGAATTTTTAAATCATCATAAAGTTCTTTAAACATATTCTGTAGGCTTGGAGGAAACTTACCGCTTTCAACACTAAAAGCCAAACCATGAGCTTGACCTTCTTCATGATATGGGTCTTGACCTATAATCACAACTTTCACTTGATCAAAAGGTGTAAGTCTAAGCGCACTCAATCTTTTCTCTTTTGGTGGATATATGGTTTTATGTAGGTCTTCTTGTTTTAAAAATGTAATTAAGTTCTGAAAATACGGTTCTTTAAGTTCTTCGTGAATGATCATATCCCAATCCATGATTAATTCCTCCACTCTGCATCAATTATAACATAAAAAAAGCACACCATTTTG
>JAFGTQ010000009.1 GCA_016934015.1 Acholeplasmataceae bacterium
ATTTCATATTACCAGTATTTTTTTTAATGATTCGTTCGACTTGTTGATGAAGTAATATTTTATTAGGTAGCCCTGTTAATTCATCATAATATGCAAGTTTATATAATTGGCCTTCAAGCTTTAAGGAATTTTCATGACTTTGGTCTAAATCTTCATAAGCGCGATTTAAATTCATCAATGATGTTACATATTGATCAATTCGATGATAGATAATGAAATAGAAAACCATTGCTGTAATGATGACATATAAGATACCTTTTATACTTTGAACAATGACATACATTTCCGTTCCGTGTAATAAAAAATCTAAAATATAATCAGAAGTTAAAATCCATGAGAATCCTAAAAATAGATAATAAATGATAATTCGAATGGTTGCTTCTTTCGAATTTAAATGCTGATCTTTTTCGGTTTTGGCATTTTTATGCAAATCATAGGATTTTTTATCCACTTATGTCACCTTCTTTATTGTCATTATATCGTTATTTTATCAAATATGTATTAAATAACTACTTCATGATGCTCAGAAGCTAAGTTCTTAACCCAATGCTCTTTCTTAAACCTTGATAATCCGAAAAACATTTTTGGCAAATCAAGGCTCTGAATCAATAAGAACATCATCGTAACTTTCAAATCTGTGAAATATGCTAAGATCATAGCAATTGGAACTGCGACAACCCACATATACCCTGAATCGATCATAAATGTCGATTTGGTGTCACCACCAGATCGTAGAGTAAAGAAGAGTGCCACATTAAATGAATAGACTGGAATGAATAAGGCATTAATCCGAATATTAAATCTTGCAATATCTTTCGTTGTATCAGCAACATCATAAATATTTAAGATGAAGAAGCTCAAGATAAATAGAATAAGACCTGCAATCACTGCAATAAACACAGAGAATGCGATGAGTTTTTTTGCATTTTCTTTTGCTTCATCTAGTGCATTTTTCCCTAATGTGTTACCTACTAAAACTGCAACTGCTGTTGCAATACCACCAAATGTGACAAATACAAGTTGTGAAATTGCTCCAGATATATTAAGTGCAGCAAGTGCACTATCACCACGTGTGGAATAAGCGTGTAAAAATGCTGTTTGACCTGATGACCATAAAAGTTCATTTAATGTTAAAGGAATCGACATAATAATCATGCTTTTTAAAAGTTTAGGTTGAATATGCATCACTTGTGTTACTTTTGTTGAAAATATACTTCCTTTTTTCATCAATAAAATAATCATTAATCCAAGTTCAACAAATCGAGAAATGAATGTTGCGATTGCAGCCCCTGCAACGCCAAGGGCAGGAAAACCAAATAATCCAAAAATTAATAAGAAGTTAAGTAATGTATTTGTAATAATTGCAACAATCGATATATATAATAATGGTTTTGTAATACTCATTTCACGGAAAGTATTTGAAATAGCTACTGATATAACCCAAGGGAATGCACTCCATCTTGCAATGTTTAAATATGACAATCCTTGTTTGATTGTTTCTGGATTACTCGTGAATAATCGTATGAGATTTTCACCAAAAAGTGTGAAGATGATGAGTGCTAAAGTTGCAATCATAGACCCAGTAATCAATTTAAATCGAAATGTTTGTTTTAATTTGTCATGATCTCCTGAACCGAAAAATTGCGAAGTAAAAATACCTGCTCCCCCAAAAGCTCCGAATGTCACTAAAATGACAATAAAATAGAGCTGATTAATGACAGAAACAGCACCAATTGATGACTCTCCAAGTCTTCCAACCATAACGTTATCCACGAGTTGAACAGATGTCGTAATCAGTTGTTGCAAAACAAGTGGTGCAGCCACTTGAAAAAGTGTTTTATAAAATTTTCTATCGCCTATCAATGTTTTCATGAATACCTCGCACGTGAAAATTATACATGAAAGGTATATTGACATGCAATGTAAATGAAAAAAAAGACTCTATCTAAATAGAGTCCTAGAAATCATTAAGGAATATCAATAATTCTGAGTGTATTCGTTGAACCATGTTGCTGTCTCCAACCTGAAGTCATGATAATGGTATCTCCTGATTTAAACCCAAAATCTTTCGCAACTTCTATGGCTACTTCATCATACAATTCATAATCGGTCACATTATTACGTTTTGCAGCAAACACACCCCAATAGTAAGATAGTTTTGTACAAGTCTCAATGTTGTCGGTAATTGCAATGATTGGAACTGAAGGTCTAAATTTACAAATACGTTTTGCAGTCCCACCAGTTTCAGTGAATGCAACAATTAATTTGACTTTGTTTAAAGCAAGTGCTGTTTGACTTGCCGCAATCCCAATGGCATCATTCACCGTTTGTTGGCTGGTTGCAATCGATATCTTCAAACGATCCCCATATGGAATACTATCTTCAATCGCTTTAGCGATGATGTCCATCGTTAAGACTGCTTCAATCGGATACTCTCCTGCAGCTGATTCACCCGATAGCATTATAGCATCTGATCCATCGAGAATCGCATTTGCGACATCAGATGCTTCAGCTCTTGTAGGTCTTGGTGAATACATCATAGATTCAAGCATATGTGTAGCTGTAATAACTGGTTTACCCTTTTCATTCGCTAATTTAATCATTTTCTTTTGATAAAGAGGAACGAGCGATGTCGAAACTTCAACACCTAAATCACCACGAGCGACCATAATACCATCACTAACATCGATAATTTCTTCGAGGTTATCCATGCCTTCTTGATTTTCTATTTTAGCAATTAATTCAATATTAGGTTTTCCAACACTCTTTAGAATTTCTCGAACCTGTAGAACGTCTTCTTTTCTTCTCACAAAAGATAGCGCAATCATATCTACGCCTTTTTCTGCAACAAAAACTATATCATCATAATCCTTTTTAGAAACAAATGGCATCGATAATTTAACATTGGGAACATTCACACCTTTTTTAGTTTTAATAGTTCCTGAATTATTAACTTCACAATACAAAATATCAGGTGTAGCATTTAAAACGGTTAAACGCATTTTCCCATCATCGATTAGTAAAAAATCATTGTCTTTTATATCATCGAATAACTCATCACATGCAATGTGAAATCTTTCCCGATTTCCAATAATTGGCTTCTTCCAAACTTCAACTTTTTCCCCACGAATAAATGATGCGACACCATTTTCAAACTCACCCGTGCGAATTTCAGGTCCCTTTGTATCGGCTAAAATACCGATGAAACGGTTCTTTTCTTTTGACACTTTTCTTAATCTTGTAATACGTCTTAAATGCTCTTCATGATCCGCATGAGAAAAATTGAGCCGTGCGACATTCATGCCAGCATCAATTAATTTCCCAATCATTTCTTCAGATTCAGAAACGGGTCCTATCGTGCATATTATTTTAGTTTTTCTCTTCATGTTTACCTCCTAAGCATTACATGAACATTATACATGACAAAGGGTTAAAAAAAAAGAATCATGTGATTCTTTCTTCTTTAAATAACTCAATAAAAAGTTCAGCAATTTTTGGATCGAATTGAGTACCCGCACATCGTTTAATTTCTGAAAGTGCCTTTTCATTTGAAAGGGCTTTTCGATATGGACGATCAGACACCATCGCATCAAAAGAATCCGCAATAGTAATGATACGCGCTCTAATAGGTATTTCTTCGCCTTTTAGACCTCTTGGATATCCTTTTCCATCATAGCGCTCATGATGGTATAAAATGTCTTCAGCAATGGAAATATACTCTGGGCTAGAAGATAATATACGATACCCAATTTCGGGATGACGTTTAATAGATTCCCACTCATTATCATTTAACTTCCCAGGCTTGTTTAAGATTTGATCATCAATCGCGATCTTACCAATATCATGGAGAACACTAATCGCTTTTAACATGTTTAATTCATTGGATTGCATCCCTAATTTTTCACCGATAGATAAACAAATGTTGGATACTCGATCGGAATGTTCTTTTTCTCTTGGATTTTTTTCATACAGTGTTTGGAGAATTGTTCGAATAGTTTCATTGCGTTGTGAAGTAACCTCAAACAATTTATGAGCATACATATCATCTTCAGCTTCTTTTAAAATTAAATTAATGTCTTCATTCTCTATTTTTGTTGCTATACCATATGAAACAGTAACATTCATTCCATTGATTAATCGCTTTTGGAGTCTAATTTTAACGGTATCTAATAAGCTTTGAGCTTTTTCTTTTGGAGTATTCGGTAATAAAATCGCGAATTCATCGCCACCAATTCTAGAAATTCTTTGATCACGATGAAAGACATGTAATAACTCTTCAGAAACTGTAATGAGTAACTCGTCCCCTGCATCATGCCCAAATGCATCATTCATAATTTTTAATCCGTTAATATCTGCGAATACAATCGTTAATGGATAATATTTTTCATTGTCAAGACGGGCTAGTTCTTCTTGATAATAACGGCGATTATAAAGATTTGTCAATGAATCTCTATAAGACAAGTGAAGGATTGATTGTTCATGCGTATGACGTTCAGTGACATCCTCAGAAAATATAGCGACACCAATAATTTGATCATTTTTATCTTTAATCGGAGTATAATGTTCTTCTAAATATTTGTCCTTGGTGACTTCTACCTCAACAATAGTTTTCATTACCTTACCAGTTAAAGCCGTTTTAACTAATTCTTCAATACGATTGCGCATTTTATCATTATGGATATACTCTAAGTAGTTTTCACCAACATTGACATGTTCATCATAAAATCTTAGCATTTGATCACGATGAAATTGGTTCATCGATAAATACTTGTAGTTTTTATCAATGGCAAATATTTCCATCGTTGATGTTGAATCAATACTTGCTTGTAATAATGTTTGTTGAATTGATATAATCCCTTGTTGGTCAAGTCGTTCTTTTTGATGATGAATAACAACGGAGATAAACATGGTAACTAAAGGAAATAAAACTAAGTAGGGTATCAGTGTACTTTTAATTACGGTAAAAGCCAATGGCCATGGAATGGTTAAAAAACAGAGCATCGTTCCAACATGTGCGATAAAACCTAGTGTTAAATATTCGGTATAAACACCCAAATTAGGGATTAATTTTCTGATATGTTTCCAAGATAATCCAATAGAACCAGAGACAATGATTGTCAGTACTCCAGAATATACGCCAGAACCTCCAACACTAATTCGATATGCAATCGGAACGATTGCTGCAATGAGTGTTGGTATTAAACCAAAAAAAGCGCCCGAAATAGCCATCATGACGCTTCTTGCATCAAAAAATAAACCCATTTCAAGTTGCCAAGGATTTCGCATCAATAAATAAGTAAACATCCCAAGGGCTGCACCAGTAATAATTTTTATCCAAATATTTCGGTTTTCACTGTAACGCAGCGTTGTATAGATAAAGATAGTAGAAAATAAAAGAAAAAGGTTTTGCATGAGATTGAGTGCAATCTCAAGTATGCTATCGTATGGCATCAAAGTCACCTCATATATTCTAATTCTATCATGAACCAATCATTTCGCAACTGAAAGATTCGTTAAGTATTTAAGTTAAAAAAAGATATATATACTTAATTTATTAAAAAATGGTGCGGCTGATGGGATTCGAACCCACACACGATGAAGTACTACCGCCTGAAGATAGTGCGTCTACCAATTTCGCCACAGCCGCTTAACCATGATTATATCTGATTCATTTGAGCAAGAAAATATTTAACTGCCCAGTCTTGCATCGCAACCTTCATCTGTGCTTGTCTGATCGGTAACCACTTAAAGTGATGACTAATTTCAGATGATTCTTGGACATGTTCAAGCAATTTTGCTAAATAGTACGACTGATTCATATGAAAATATCCTAAATCATCAATATTTAAGTAAGCATCTGCTGAGCAAATAAAATTTATAATTTCTAAATGATATCCTGTTTCTTCTAAACACTCTCTTTTGATGCAATCCTCATTTGATTCTCCTAAAAGTTTTTCTCCACCAACAAGAAATAAACCTTTATCTGATTCAATAATTCCAATTTTGTCTTGATTAATGATGATTGCATAGGCACCATATCGGTTTTTGTACTCAATATAATCATTTTTAATTCCGAATGTTTTTTTCATCAATACACTCTCTTTTGAATGTTCTATCTAATTAAAATATAGCATAAATGATGAGTTATGAATCAGCTATTGTTTTTTAGTATGTATTAAATAAAAAAACTCTAATCATACGATTAAAGTTTGTAGTTATAATCTTGGAGCGGGTGATGGGAATCGAACCCACGTCAACAGCTTGGAAGGCTGTGGTTCTACCATTTAACTACACCCGCAATAAGATGGTCGGGAAGACAGGATTTGAACCTGCGACCTCCTGGTCCCAAACCAGGCGCTCTACCAAGCTAAGCTACTTCCCGAAACATGGCGTACCCAAGAGGACTTGAACCCCCAACCTTTTGATCCGTAGTCAAACGCTCTATCCAGTTGAGCTATGGGTACTCTTTTGAGTATGGATACTCATATATAATCGCGCTTTTGCGTAAGATGCATAATTGGTGACCCGTACGGGATTCGAACCCGTGAGTGCATGCGTGAAAGGCATGTGAGTTAACCGTTTCTCCAACGGGCCAATGTGCAAGCGCATATATAATTATACCAATTTATCATGAATTGTCAAGACAAAAGATAGTGGTTTTTTTATGTTTTTATATAACCTATTTTCATATGTTTTTCATTGCCATTTGATCGATATATTCTGTCTTTGTTGTCCACTTTTTTGACATCCAACGATATAGCATGACGAGCCCTCTAATCACTTCATCCATGGCATATGCTATATAGATACCAAAGAGTCCTAAACCTAAGTAAATACCAAAGAAATAAGCAAATGGAATAGCAATCCCTATCATACTAAAAAGGGCCATAACAAGCGGTATCGTGGTATCACTCGCTGCTCTTAGTGCTTGAATGATAATCAGATTTAATCCTCGTCCAAACTCTAGTGGAATGGCAAGCCATAAAACTCTAGTTGCAATATTTAATATCTCTTCATTATCTGTGAATATCCCGAAAATTGATTTTGAAAAGAGATTCAAAACGAGTGTAACAAAAGTAACAATCATGAAACTAATTCTCGCTATTTTCATTGTATCATGAAACGCTTTATCATAGTTTCTTCTACCGACATTAAACCCCGTTAAAACAGCATTCGCTGATGCGAACGCTAAACTGAATATATAGATATATGCAAATACGGTATTGATGTATGTTCGAGCAATTGTAAAATTAGATCCTAAACCATTAATCATCGACAAAATAACTGCTTGCATAATCGTATATGTCCAGCTTTCAAGTGCACTTGGAAGCCCTATTTTTAATATTTGTTTCCCTTGTTGCTTATCCAATTTCAAATCACTTAATTTGAATTTAATTAATTTGGTGATTATAAAAGCATATGCGAGCATCATGAGACCACGCACAATTAATGTACTCAGTGCTGCACCATATACTCCTAACCTCGGAAGTCCAAAATGTCCATAGATGAGGGCGTAATTCCCAATAATATTTAAAACGTTAGCTGTGATAACGACATAAGTAATAAATTTAGGATATTGATAACTTCTTAAGGTTGCAGTCATCACATTGCTTGCTGCAACAAAAATAAGTGATAAAGAAATCATTTGTAGATATGTTTTTGAGTCCGTGAAAATTTCTGGTTTTGTATTCACCAAATTGAGTAATATATCTGATGATAAAACAAGGGTTGTTGAAAGTATAAGACCAACTAAAACATTAATGATTAGACCTGTTCCAACCACTCGAAGTGCTACCTTCTCTTGCTTTGCTCCTAAATATTGAGACACTAAAACAGCCACCCCATTTGAGATGACCAAAAATAACACAGCAAACAATTGAATTAAAGTATTGGCATTGCCAACCGAACCTACCGCATAATCACTAAAATTCGAAAGCATGAGTGTATCAATCGTTCCCATGAGCATGAAAAATAGCAACTCGATAAATGTTGGCCAGAATAATTTTTTAAAACTTCGTTGTTCCATCTAGACTTCCTAATTAATATTGGATATTTCTTAATAAAGACTGCGCTTTATCTTCTCCTAATAAATGTTTGACAATCTCAAAAGCAAATTCATAAACCGCTCCAGCACCACGTGCTGTAATTATATTTTGATTATTCATTGCTTTTTTATCTTGGTGATAAATACCTTTTGGTGCATCGACTTCACTCCCAGGATATGCCGTATAATGAATGCCATCTAATAAGCCAGCTTGTCCTAAAAACCTTGGTCCAGCACATATGGCAGCTATCATTTTCTTTTCTTGATGAAATGTTTTTAAAAGTCTTTTAATGTTGACATCTTGATCAATAATCTGTGCAACATATCTTCCACCAGGAATCACGATAAAATCATAATTGTTCATTTGAAGATCGAAAGCATAACTATCCGCTTTGACAAGTAATCCAAATGATGTTTTAACTTCCAATGTATCTTCAAAAGTTGCTGTCTCTAAATCAATACCTGCTCTTCTTAATAATGCTCTCGTTCCTAATGCTTCAACATCTTCCATTTGATGGCTTAAAATCATTAACCCTTTCATTTCTTAGCCCTCCAAAATCAATTTAGAATATACTTCTTCAAGTAATTTTGCTCCATGTTCAGCATTAAAAGTATCGTAAGCTTCTGTATTACCATGACCGATGATATCTGAAATCACTTTTATACTAATGATTGGAACATTAAAAGCATGCGCAACTTGATATAAAGCAGCCCCTTCCATATCAACAATTACTTTATGGTCTAAATCATGCGTCATGAAGTAATCGCCAGTAAAAAGTTCGCCTCGTTTAATGTGTGGATATTTCTTTAATACATCTTCAACTAATTCGTGATCTGATTGAAAATAAGATGGACAACCAGGAACTTGACCTTTTTCATAACCAAACATTGTAAGATCAAAATCATGATAAGAAGCCCTCTCAACGAGCACTAAATCACCAACTTCATAACCATTTGATGCACCAGCAAATCCTAAATTAATGATTTTCTCAACATGATTTCTTGCAATTGATTCAGCAAGATGAGAAGCTGCATTCACTTTGCCAATGCCAGTTAATATGAGCTTCGTATTAAATGATCTATGATTAACAATGTATTTCATTTCATCTTCCATTGCAATACAACAAAGTATCATAATCGTCCTCCTATAAACTGATTAATTTTCGTGACAATTAAATCAACAGCGATATCATGTCTTCTGTCATTCGGTATAATTACATCAGCAAATCTTTTCGTAGGCTTAATATATTTATGAAACATAGGTTTTACAGTTTTTTCATATTGTTGAATAATGCTTTCAAGTGTACGTCCACGTTCACTCATATCTCTTAACATTCGTCGGATAAATCTTGTGTCATCATCAAGTTCAACAAATAAGTTCATATTTGATAATTCACGAATCTTCTCATTTTCAAGTATTAAAATACCTTCGACAATAATGATCGGTTTACTTGAAATATGTTCTATTTCTTGACTTCTTGTATGCATGACAAAATCATAAACTGGCTTATCAATAGATTCACCATTTAGCAACTTTGTAAGATGTTCATATAATAATTTGTTATCCAGAGAACTTGGATGATCATAATTAGTTAAATAACGAACTTGAAGTGGCAAATCACTTTGGTCTAGATAATAATCATCATGTTTGATAATAAGAACTTCATCTATTCCTGCTTTATCTAAAATTTCTTGCACAACAGTGCTTTTACCGGAAGCAGATCCTCCAGCAACTAAAATAAGGAGTGGTTTTGTCATAATATCACCATCAAATTTGACATTCTGGTGCAAGTTTTGCTTGTTCAAGTTCATCCAACACATCCATCACTTCTGGATGTTTTTTAAACCAAACAACTGCATAAGGACAAGTTGCTGTTACTTTATAGCCTTGTTTTTTAGCATATTCAACAACTTTAAACATTAATTCACTTGCGATACCTTGACCTCTTAAAGATGGATCTACAAATGTATGATCAACTACAACTATACCAGGTTTTAACCATGGAAAAGTTGCATTAACTATCATCTTGCCTTGTTCATTATTAACATATATACGATGTGGTTCATAATTATAGTTCATTTTCATACCTCCTTTATATAGTATAACAAAAGTTGTTTATTTATGCTTGTATTTGATGTGATATAATGTGAATAAATTAATAGATTTCAATTATCATTTTGAATCACATGTCATAAAATTATTTTGTTTATAAATAAGTGGCTATTTTAGAATAAAATAAGCGTTTATTTAGAATTTTAAATATCTCCGTGCTATAATAAGTTTGAAAACAGGAGGACAAATCATGACAAAAAAACAACTCTATATAGAAACTACATCAGTCGTCATATCCATCATTTTTATTATCCTAGGATATATATTTCAAGCCATTCCTTCTTCTGAATCTTGGCTAGTCGCTTTACTATTTGGATTATCTTTTCTCATCGGTGGATTCGCTAAAGCTAAAGAAGGTATCTTAGCAACCATTGAAAATAAATCATTAAATGTTGAAATTTTAATGATACTTGCTGCGCTAGGGGCATTTATCGTTGGAGATTACTCTGAAGGTGCAATTCTTATTCTCATTTTCTCAATTAGTGGAGTATTAGAATCTTATGCAACTTCTAAAAGTGAAAAAGAACTTACAGGTCTATTAAAGCTTGCCCCTGAAACAGCGTTATTATTAAAAAATGACGAAGAAATCGAAGTTGAAGTCTCAAAATTATCTGTTGGTGACCAAGTCATTGTTAAAGTTGGCCAACAAATACCAGTCGATGGTAAAATCATTAAAGGTTCTACTTCTCTAAATCAAGCAGCTATAACAGGCGAATTCGTCCCTGTGTCAAGATCAGTTGGTGAAGAGGTATTTGCTGGTTCATTAAATATTGAATCGACCATCATTGTTGAAACAATGAAAGATCCTAAAGATTCTGTCGTGCAAAAAATCATTGATTTTGTTTCTGATGCTCAAGAAAATAAAACAAAGTCTCAATCCTTTATAGATAAGTTTGAAAAATATTATGTATATATTGTAATTTTACTCGCTATCATTTTCATGTTGGTTCCACCGGCTTTCGGATGGTGGAGTTGGGCATATGCATTTAATAGAGGAATCATTGTACTAGTCGTTGGCTCACCATGTGCTTTAGTCGCATCCATTACTCCTGCTATGTTATCGGCATTATCCAATGGTGCGAGACATCGTATATTAATTAAAGGTGGCACACCACTAGAAAAAATTATCGGATTAAAAGCTGTTGTCATGGACAAAACCGGAACGATTACAACAGGAGTTCCAAGAGTCGTACGAATTGAAACGATTGATTCTATTGATCGAAATCACACCTTATCAATTTTATATACATTAGAAAAACAATCTGATCATCCACTCGCAAAAGCAATTGCTGACCATTTAGCTCATGAAATTGATTTGCTCGAAATTGATACCAATGAAATTTCAGGCCGCGGAATGGAATCAAATGTTAATGATAAATCATGGCAAGTCGGTCGATTTGATCACACAGTTCATCCATCTTTACAAGAAAAACTAGATCGTTGTAATACGTTAGGTCATAGTAATGTTCCTATTATTCTCGATGGTGAAATGGTTGGTTTTGTTGCTTTAATGGACACGATTAGAGAAGATGCTGTTGAAGTTGTCAAGGCATTAAAAGTAATGAATATCGAACCTGTTTTATTAACTGGTGATCATAAATATACCGCATATAGCATCGCTAAAGAAGTTGGGATTGAAAAATTTGAAGCTGACTGTTTTCCTGAAGATAAAGTTGAACGAATTAAATCACTTCAAAAAGATTTAGGAAAAGTGATGATGATTGGTGATGGTATTAATGACGCCCCTGCGCTTGCAATCGCCGATGTGAGTGTTGCGATGGGGACAGGTATGGATGTTTCATTAGAAACTGCAGATATCATCTTCATGAATGATCGATTAGAAAATTTACCAAAAATCATTAATCTAGCGAAAAGAACACGTCGAATTACCCTTCAAAATATTATATTTTCAACAAGTGTCATCGCAATCCTTATGATTACCAATGTTCTAGGGCTTATTGAACTTCCAACGGGTGTTATCGCTCATGAAACATCCACAATTCTTGTCATTTTAAACAGTTTGAGACTATTAATGAAATAGCACGCAATCATGCGTGTTATTTTTTTACAAATGTGAATAACTACTCATATAAAGTTGTGATAAAATAAATGTAAGGGTTTTCATAGATTTGATGAAAGACAAAAAATGAACTTAGAAAGGAACATAACATGTCATTCCATCTTTTTTCAACGACGACTTTATTTTTAGGGATTACTGCTGGGTCTGCACTTATTGCACTACTCTATGCATTTATACTTTATAAAAAGGTTCGAAAGATTCCAGTCAATAATCAGACTATTGAAGACATTTCATCCTATATTCATGAGGGTGCAATGGCATTCATGAAACGGCAATACCGAATCATCATCTATTTTTCACTCGGTGTTGGTGCTCTTCTTGCACTCTCAGAATTGATACCTTCACTCCAAGGTGCTGAAGGTATTGGTTGGCGATCTGCAATTGCATTTGTTGTTGGGGCATCATTTTCTGGATTAGCTGGTTGGATTGGTATGCATACTGCGACAAAAGCGAATGCAAGAACAACGTCTAAAGCCAGTACAGAAGGTATGAGTGGAGCACTTAGAACAGCTTTCTCAGGTGGTTCAGTCTTAGGTTTAACTGTTGTAGGTCTAGGTTTATTCGGTTTAACCATTTTATTCTTTATCTTCTACTTAGCATTTGGTGGTTCTACTTCTAATCCAGAAACACAATATTTTGCATTAACACATGCTGTCAATGTGGTCACCGGTTATGGTCTTGGGGCATCCTTAATCGCTTTATTCGGCCGTGTTGGTGGTGGTATTTATACAAAAGCTGCCGATGTTGGTGCCGATTTAGTCGGCAAAGTTGAATCCGGTATTCCTGAAGATGATCCAAGAAATCCAGCTGTAATTGCTGATAACGTTGGCGATAACGTTGGTGATGTGGCGGGCATGGGTTCTGATTTAACAGAATCATATGTTGGATCAATCATATCTGCATTAACTTTAGGAATTTATGCATTCGTTAATTTTACACCTGAGCATGTTCGTGATGGTGCTCAAATCATTGATACAACTATTTTAAGTGGAATTATTGCTTCTGTCATTTTCCCGTTATTAGTGGCTGGTTTGGGTGCGATTGCAGCTGTGATTGCAGTCTTCATCGTCCGTTCTAGAAACTGGAATAATCCTCAGAAAGCTTTAAGTATATCGACTTATCTTGCAGCATTTATTATGTTGATTGCAAGTCTTATCTTTAGTCAAGTTTTCTTTGATGGCATACGTGCTTGGGGTGTCTTTGGTGCAGTTGCGATTGGATTAGTTGTGGGTGTTGGGATTGGATTCATTGCTGAATACTATACTTCAGGAGATTATAAACACGTTAAAGAGATTGCTGAACAATCTCAAACTGGCCATGCAACGAATGTCATTGCAGGGTTTGGTGTCGGCATGCTCTCTACATTCTTAAC
>JAFGTQ010000067.1 GCA_016934015.1 Acholeplasmataceae bacterium
AAGGTGTCCATATGATAGAATTATTAGCACCTGCAGGTGATTTAGAAAAATTAAAGATTGCTTTATTATATGGGGCTGACGCTGTCTTTATTGGGGGACAAAATTTTTCATTACGCGCTAGAGCATCTAACTTTTCAATCAAAGATATTAAAGAAGCCGCAGATTTTGCACATGAGCGAAATAAAAAGGTCTATGTGACTACAAATATTATTCCCCATAATGAGGATTTAGAGGGCTTAGTCGAATATTTAAAAGAACTTGAATCTTGTGGGATTGATGCGATTATATCAGCATCACCTTATATTATCGATCATGCGTTAAAACATACTTCTTTAGAAGTCCATTTATCGACACAACAGTCGACAACCAATATAGAAGCAGTAAATTATTGGTATGAAAAAGGTGTGAAACGGATTGTTTTAGCTCGTGAACTCGATATGAACGAAATTAAATATTTAACAAAAAATGTTGAAGCTGATATTGAAGTGTTTGTTCATGGTGGCATGTGTATGTCATTTTCTGGAAGATGCAGTTTATCGAATAACATGACTGAACGTGATGCAAATCGAGGCGGATGTGCACACTCATGTCGTTGGAATTATACGCTTACAAAAAATAACGAAGTTGTGAACGAAAATTATTTTTCAATGTCATCAAAAGATTTAGAAGCATTAGATTATGTTCCAAGCCTTATTGATGCAAACGTGAAGTCATTAAAAATCGAAGGAAGAATGAAGAGTCTTCATTATATCGCAACTGTCGTTGGCACCTATCGTAAGCTCATTGATGATTATATAAGAGATGGAAAGATTGACGATATTTCAATTTATGAAAAAGAAATTCAAAAAGCTGAAAACAGACAAGCTTCTTATGGCTTTTTTGCTGGAATGCCAGGTATTGAACAACAGCTTTATAATCAAAGAAGTGAACAACCCACACAAACATTTATAGGCTTAGTTCAGTCTTATAACCCTGAAACCCAAGAAGCAATTATCGAACAACGAAATTATTTTGAATGTGGGGATCAGATTGAAGTTTTTCATCCCAATGGCTCAAAACATGAGTTTTTATTAACCTCTATGGTTGATCTTGATGGTGTTGAGACACCAATTGCAAGACACCCCAAACAAGTTTTAAAAATCCAAATTCCATTCGCGGTTGAACCTTACGCGATGTTACGTAAAGTATGAATAAATCCATATGTGTAAAAGAAAAGTGTATTTCCTATGTTTTAATTAAAAAACGTATTAAACATACATATTTTCGAATGAAAAAGGGAATCTTATATATCTCATCATTCAAGGTTCTAAATGATCGAGAAATTGAAAGGTTCATTTTAGATAGATTTGATGTAATTTATCAGAAGCTTAGTCTTTACCAAAGAGAATCCAATGATACCATCATGTTATGGGGTAAATCCTATAATCTTCATCTAAGTAAAGGTAATTTTAGGTATTATATTGAAGGATCTGATGTTTATGCGCATCACGCAAAAGAAGATTTTGATTTAGTTAAAAAGCGAATTTATTATGTAGAACTCGATCAAAAACTTCAACTCTTAAAACCAAATATCGAACAAACAATTCAAAAGTTTCAGATTGAACCACTTCCTTATAAACTAAAATATTTAAAATCAAAATTTGGAAGTTACCATCGAAAACATCAAGAGATCACATTAAATACTTTTCTAGCGCGATTGGCACCCATTAAGCTCGAATATGTCATCTATCATGAATATGCCCATCATTTAGTTTTTAATCATTCAAAAGCATTTTATGATCTTTTGGGACAGATGATGCCAGACCATAGGCTTCATCAAAAAGACTTGAAAAACATAGCAATTCTATAAGAAATAAGGTATAATAGTTTAGAAATTTAAGGAGGAACATCCATGGCAGTCAAACAAACATTTCAATTGACCCAAGAAGGTGTCGATAATCTCAAACAGGAATTAAGTTATTTAAAAGATGTGAAACGTGGAGAAAACCTAGAAGCACTTAAAGAAGCTCGTGCACAAGGTGACCTTTCAGAAAACGCGGATTACGATGCTGCACGTAATGAACAAGCACGTATTGAAGCGAGAATTGCTGAAATCGAAAACATCATTAAAAATGTCAAAATCATTAAGACAACTTCAGAAGATATCGTTAATATTGGGAAAACCGTTAAGGTAAAATTTCTTGCAACAAACGAAATCAAAGAATTTTACCTCGTTGGTAGCATTGAAGCAGACCCTAAATTACGTAAGATTTCAATTGAATCACCTATTGGTAGAGCAATGCTCAATAAAAATGAAGGTGACGTCATTGAAGTTAAAACTGAAACTGGTCGGATATTCTCGATCGAGATTATGGAAATTAACTAATGTCAATGATTCAAAAATGTATTCCTGATGCTTATCATGCTTCCATTTTTGAAATTTCATATCACTCATTGCAGAAACAAGGGATAACTACCTTGTTTTTTGACTTAGATAATACAATTATTGCTTATGATCAAAGTGAATTAAATGTAAAAGAGATTGATTTTTTAAACAATCTTAAAAAAGATTTTAAGATCGTTATCATGTCAAATAGTGGTTATAAAAGAGTCAGTAATGCATTAAAAGGAACTGATTTTATGTTTTTATGGCATTCGTTAAAACCAACAAAAATTGGGTTTAAAAAGGCGTTAAAAATGGTTGGTGAAACTCAAGACAAAGTCATGATGATTGGTGATCAACTTATGACAGATGTGTATGGTGCTCATCGATTACCAATTAAAGTTATTTTAGTGGGCTCTGTCAAAAGATCGTCTGATCGAGGAATCACCAAAATAAATCGCTTTATTGAAAAGAAAATCTTAAAGAAAATCATGATTAAACAACCTAAACTTTATGAAGAAAGGTTACTTCCCTATGTCAAAGATCATGCATTGTAAAGGATGTGGAGCTAAACTCCAAATCGATGATCCCAAACATATTGGCTATACATTATCATTTGATCATGATTTTTGTCAGGCTTGTTTTAGATTAAAAAATTATGGAGAAAGTCATGATCATTTTCATCCTGAAGACCTTCCTGTTTTAGAAAAAGATGCACTGATTGTTATGGTGAGTTCTGTATTAAATTTGGATATGCTATTTGAATATCCTGTTTATCGTTATCAAAGCGAAGGCACATTTGTTTATATCATTAATCAAATGGATTTACTTCCGAAGCAAACAAATACAGACTTATTGTTAGAAAATATAACCAATAAAGCGAAAAAAATGAATATCCCATATTTGGATATCATTATGATGTCTGCGAAAAATCCTTCGGATATCGAAAATCTAAAACTTTATTTAAATGATTTCAAGCAACAACATATTTATTTGATTGGTGTTCAAAATAGCGGAAAGACAACGATTTTTAAAGCATTAACCGATAATCAAGATGCTTTAGCCTTTAAAAAAGCAGGTTTAACTCAAGAACCACTTTATCATAGGCTCAATCATCATGTCATATGGGATATGCCGGGTTTATTTCAAAAAGGCTATATTCATGAATTTTTACCGTACAACACTTATAAAAAGATGATTCCCGATCAAGAAATAAAACCTAAGGTATATCAATTGAAGAAAGATCAAGCATTGATGATCGAAGGTCTTGTTTCAATCGCTGTTAAAGAACCATCACATTTGGTTTTCTATTTAGATGATCACATGAAGATTCATAAAACAAATGTTGCACGAGTCAAAGAATTAATTGAAGAAAAAGAAAAACATTTTCAAATTTTTGTTGAAAAATATGAAAAAAAACTGTTTAAGATTCCAGATGGTAAACACCAAATAACTTTCGCTGATTTTGGTTTTCTTCATCTTGAAGGTCCAATCACAATCGAAATTTATCAACCAAAAGGATTACACATATCCATAACGGAGGCATTATTCAAATGAATGAAAATTTGAGAGCATTCGTTAAAGAAAAATTAAAACACCATCAACATCGATATTTACATATATGTGGCGTCGAAGAGGTTGCGGTTGAACTTGCAAAAATCTACGATGTATCAATAGAGAAAGCTTCAATAGCAGCATTGACACATGATTTACTAAAATATGATACAATCGAAGAGCAAATCAAATGGCTTGACCAAAAAACAGTTGAAAAGTTTCGTCATATTCCAGTGATGTATCACGCTTATAGTGCAGCCATATACATTCAAAAAGAATTAGGTATTCAGGATACTGATATCATTAATGCTGTTAGATATCACGTTTGGGGAAGACCCAATATGACAACACTTGAAAAAATTATTTATGTTGCTGACTTTGCTGAACCTAATCGAAATTTTGAAGAAGCAAAGATCACGAGAAATTTAGCAAAAACGGATTTAGATCTCGCATTAGTTTATGCGATGAAATCTAGCATGGATTATTTAATCGAAAAAGGGATAAACCCTTCGATTGACCAATATGAAGCATTCCAATATTACGAGGAGGTAACACGTGGAAAAATTAAATAAAATTATTAAAGCATTAGAAGACTTAAAAGTAAAAGACTTAAAAGTATACGACTTTGAAAAAACATCACCATTTTATGACTATTTCGTTATTGCAACAACAAATGAACGCCAAGCAAGTGCGGCTATCACTCATTTAAAATCAGCCCTCGTCGCAGACGAGATTCGCCATGTTGAAGGTAAAGGTGGCACATGGGTTTTAATTGATGCTACAGACGTTATTATTCATTTATTTAACGCTGATGATCGAGCTTATTATGGTTTTGATCAAAGACTATTAGGAATTAAGCGCATTCAATAATGATTGCTAAATCTTACGATTTATTGATGGCGGATGTTGATTATGAAAAGTTGTTGAATTTTATAGAACCTTATCTTAAAAAAGAAGATTTAATTCTAGATGCAGGATGTGGAAGTGGCTATCTTTTGGTTGAATTTATGACAAAAGGATATCATGCGATTGGTGTAGACTTAGATTCAAGAATGCTATCTTTAGCATATGATAAACTTATGACACTTAATTTCAATCCATCACTCTATGAACACGATTTAAGATTACCTTTTCACATCAAAGTTGATGTGATTGTCATGATGTTTGATGTCTTAAATTATTTTAAAGGCATCAAAAAAGTGATGAAAGAAATCAAAAAAGCTTTATATCCAAATGGACGATTAATTTTCGATGTCTATAAATCATCGGTTCTGACAGAATATGATGGATACATTGAATCAGAAGATGAACCTATTCAATACACTTGGGAGATTCATAGAAACCAAAATCGTTTGATTCATTCAGTTTTGATGAATGACGAACAAGAAAAAGTCATACAGTATGTTCATCCTTTGAGTTATTATAAAGAAATTCTTGAATTATATGGATTTAAATATGAGATTAAAGAAGGAATTGATCCAAGAAAGCATTATATCATCGCTTATATTTAAGCGGTGTTTTTTTATTAAAGTAAATAAAATCATCTGGATCTAATATAGGGTGAGGACAGAAAAATGAAAAAGATATGGATAACCCTTGGATTAACAGTGATTTTAGCACTTGCAGTAATGCCACAAAAAAATGAAACCATTTATGTACACCAAAGCAAACCTGAAATCGAAATGTTTGAAGTCGATATTCAAGGACCATTCCCGTATGCAGGTACCTATCACTTTTTTGAACCTGTCACCATTCAAAAAGCGTTAAGTTATGCGGGAACACCTTATGCAGACTTTGATGATTCAAAAATTATATATTCTGAAATGATTACAAGGAATCGGACAATCTATTTGCCTGTGCTTGATGGAAATGAGGATAAACCGCAAACTTTAGTAAATATCAATGAAGCTAGCTTCAAAGAACTCATTGATATTCCCTATATGACCGAATCGCGAGCTGCATCATTAATCATATACCGAGAATTAAATGGATCGTTTCTTTCGATTGATGATCTCATTCACGTGAAGTATATTGGGAGTGTAACTCTTGAAAATCTTAGACCATATATCACGTGTTCGTGATCTTCATATTGAAGGTTATGCGATTTTCTTTTTTATTTTAAGTTTACGCTTTGTTTGGATGATTCCCTGTTGGATAATCTATCTTTTTTTATTAAGAAGAAAGTTAAAATGGAAATTATTATGGGTGTTATGTTCGATTATACTTATCCAATTTGTTTTGATAAACTACAGAGAAATTCCAAAAACGATTCAAAATCAAGTCTATGTCAAAGAGGTTATTAAAACAGAATCCTATGATATTGTCGTGATAAAACATCGGCTAATGAAATTTCGTTTTTATACAAGCAATTATCAGTTTCACAAAAATGATTTAATTTTTATTCAAGGGGATGTTTCATCTTATCGTGGTCAAACGATATTCTTTGGATTTAATCCTAAACATTATTTTTTGAGTCAAGGGATTGTCGGTGAAATAGAGACGCATCAGATTGAACTCATACAAGAAGGATTTAATATCAATCTAAAAGATTATATCAACCATCGTATTGAAGGATTATCATCAAAAGATTATATTAAAACTTACCTTTATGGCGAAAAATCAATATCCATTGAAGAACAAACAACTTATCAATCTTTAGGTATCCTTTTTTTGTTTTCTGTTTCTGGGCTACATTTTTATGTTTTAACATCGATCATCAAGAAACTAATGTTTCAATTTAACTTGAGCCAAAAACATCAAAAAACAATCATTTTGTTCATCTATTTATGGTTTATTTATCTTTATGACTTTTCGATGACTATCTTAAGAATCACTTTAATGTATATCTTTCATTGGGTGAATGAACGATTTTATTTTAAACTCACGCATCTTGATTTAATTCAATGTGTGTTTTTATGCTTAATTGTGTTTAATCCCTATTTTATCTATCATCAAGGGTTACTCATGGTCTATCTTATCTTGAATTTTTTAGTACTTCTAAAGCCAATGCTACATGGAGAAAATTGGTGGATTAAACAATTAAAAGTAAATGGAATCATTCAAATCATTCTCATACCATTTAAGGCCATAAATTACTTCATCGTATTGGTTTTCATGCCATTGATTGTTATTTTTTTGAGTGGACCTGCATTCCTTTTGGCTTGGGTGACTCTTTTAATCCCTCGTTTTGATGGTTTTTATTCACAAATGATGCTTATCTTATTTAAAGTGATTCAGGATGTAAGTGTATATGGCATTCAATTTTTTCTTCCAGCACTACCATCATTCAGTATATTTTTGTATTTTGTCAATATTTTTCTTATTTTTTACACCTCATCTCATAAACGTAAGCTGATTCACATCTTGATTATTTTCTTGTTATTCTTTGTTCAAATCGTTAAACCTTATGAATCAAGTGTCAAAGTCATGATGCTCGATGTTGGCCAGGGTGATACCTTCTATTTTGAAAGTCGTGATTGCAAAATGATGATTGACAGTTATCAAGGATCTTTAGAGTTTTTACAAAATCGAGGAATATACCATCTTGATTATTTATTTTTAACGCATTCGGATACTGATCATATTAAAGAGGCAGTTAAGATCACTCAATATCTCGATGTGGAGCAAGTTGGCATTTCAATATTTGATATATACCCCGAATTATATGGCAAACTGCTCCCACTCCATTTCGGTAAATCAATCACTTGTGGTAATTTTAATATTGATGTTTTAGGGCCTATTAAACATTATCAAAATCCAAATGATAATTCATTAGTTTTAAAAATAAAAATTCTTGAAAAAACATTTCTCTTTACAGGAGATATTGAACAAGAAGCTGAACAAGATTTGATCAACATGTATGGTTATAATCTTGCAAGTGATGTTTTAAAAGTTGCACATCATGGATCGATAACATCAACGAGCAATGGTTTTTTAAAACTTGTCAATCCAAAGGTAGCTTGGATTTCTGCGGGGTATGAAAATCGTTTTGGATTTCCAAGCCAAGAAATTATACATCGACTTATCATTCATGAAGTTAATATTTATCGAACAGATTTAGATGGAACCGTCGTTTTAAAGTATCATGAAAAGAAGAGAAAGTGGACGCTTCATCTACCATTTAAAGACGATTTTTAGTATAATGGATATGACGTAAGGGGGCTATATCAAATGGCGGAATCAATCTATGTAATCTATGGTAACAATGATTTTTTACTTAATCTTACACTTCAACAAAAGATTGAATCTTTTCAGGTCGATCCCTTTAATATCATTCACTATGACTTGTTAGAAAATTCATCAGATGACGTTTTAGAAGATTTACAAACAGTTTCTTTTTTCGCTGAGAAAAAAGTGATTGTTGTTAGAAATATTCAAGCCCTTGAACAACAAGGTGATCCCATTGTTCAACAATGGGCAACTTATTTTGAAAAACCTAATCCAGACTGTATTTTATTGGTTATATTACAAGAATTATTAGCTGAAACATCACCGATTGGAAAACAATTACATAAATTTGGTTATTTAGAAAAAATTAAAGACATGGATAAAAAAGAGTATCCAATGTTTGTGAGAAATTTATTTTCAAAATATCAATATCAAATTACAGATCAAGCCATTGATGCACTTTTAGAAAGAACAAATATGGATTTTCAATTAATTGCACAAGAAGCTGAGAAATTAATGTTATTTTCATATGATTCAAAAATCATAGCTGAGAAAGAAGTATTACTTTTAGTCAGCCGGAATTTAGAAGAAAATATTTTTGAGTTAACCAATGCGTTATTATCAAGAAATCAACAAAAAACGATTGAAATCTTTTATGATTTAGTAGCTAGAAATGAAGATCCTATTCGGATTTTAAATAACATTGTTGGAAAAGTTCGAGAACTTATGCATGCCAAATTATTGATTGAAAAAGGGTATCGCCAAGATCAAATTGCTGATCATTTTCGGATTAAGAGTGGACGAGCATATTATTTAGTAAAAAATGCACAAAGTGTCACGTTCGAAATCTTAGAAACACATTTATCGAAATTATCGAAGCTTGATTATGATATAAAAAGCGGACAAATTGATAAAAAATTAGGCTTAGAATTATACTTGTTAGGAGCTTAAAATGCTAAAACATCATAAAATTTTACTTTTCGATTTTGAAACAACTGGACTAGATGCAAGATTTGAAGAAATTATTGAAGTTGGAGCCGTTCTTTTAGAAAGGGTAGAAGAACAGTACAAAGTCGTTAATGAACTATCTTTACTGGTTCAACCACACAAAAGATTACCAGATAAAATTGTTGAGATTACACATATCACGGATGAAATGTTATTGCGCGAAGGTGTCACTCAAGAAGAAGCATTTCAACGTTTTTTTGAAATGTACCATGATGAAAATACATTGCTTGTAGCATATAACATACTATTTGATCTTTCTTTTATGATGGAATGGATCAAAAAGTATCATGATCGCCATTATATATTAAAAAATGACATTTTAGATGTCATGGCGATTTATAAAGACCGTCATCTGTTTCCTCACCGATTAGAGGCTGCAGTTAAGACCTATGGAATCTTAGAACCTAATACACATCGTGCACTTGATGATATTAAAGCTACGCTTGAAGTGTTAAAAAAGATGGCAGTCGAAAAAGATAATGTTGAGAAGTACGTCAATGTCATCGGATATAATCCAAAATATCGTGTGACCTTACAAATTCCGTATGTTAGATATGTTGCTCAACGTGGTGGGCAACTCGAAATAGAAAAAAGCTAAAAAAAAAGACACGCTGTGTCTCATTTTTAAAGGTTATTCACCAATTGTGCAAGTTGCGATTTATGTCTAGATACGAAGTTCTTATGATAAATGCCTTTCGCAAGACCCTTGTCTAATTTCTTATGAGCAAATGATAAGAGATCCGCTGCTTTTTCTTTTTCATTCTGAGCCACTGCTTGTTCAACTGCTTTAATTGCTGTCTTCACAGAAGACTTAAAAGAAGCGTTTTGCAAACGGCGCTTTTCATTCGTTTTATTACGTTTAATTTGTTGTTTGATATTAGCCACAATTTCACCTCCCACATGCGCATAACCATTGTATCAAAAGCACTTTAAAAATGCAACAGTTAACACATTTTTATGGTAAAATTAAAGTATCAAGATAAAGGATGTTTATGAAATGACAACTGCAAATAAACTTACTCTTTTAAGAGTGATGATGATTCCAGCTATGATTGTATTGATGTATATAAAGTCGTTAGGAAACCCCATCGGTTTTTTTAATATGTCAGTTGCCCAATTTATGATTGCCTTATTATTTATAATCGCCTCATTAACGGATTTTCTAGATGGTTATATCGCAAGAAAGTACCATCAGATTACTACATTCGGCAAGTTTTTAGATCCAATTGCTGATAAAGTGTTAGTCATGGTGGCTCTTCTATATTTGATGAGGATAATACCAGATAGAGTACCATTATGGGCAGTTATGATTGTCATTGTTAGAGAATTTATGGTCACTGGTGTAAGACTTTTAGCAATCGAAAAAGGAAATGTGATTGCGGCTTCAATCTACGGGAAAATTAAAACAGCAACGACGATGGTTGCTTTAATCGTTTTACTTTTTAATGATTTTGGTTTGACGACGTGGATTGGTGATATTTTATTTTATTTAGCCATATTCTTTACACTCTTGAGTGGCATGGATTATTTATATAAGAATCGTAAGATTATTTTGGAATCAATTTAGAGTAAAAACATAAGTTTTGACCTAATATAAGGTGGAGGTATAGTGATGGACAAGGATAAAAGACAGCAAGCCCTCGAGGCTGCAATGAAACAAATAGAAAAACAATACGGTAAAGGCTCAGTCATGCGTTTAGGTGATGAAGCTGAAAGAAATATTGAAATCACACCATCTGGATCATTGAGTTTAGATATCGCACTTGGTATTGGTGGTTATCCAAAAGGTAGAATTATTGAAATCTATGGACCAGAAAGTTCAGGGAAAACTACTTTAGCACTACATGCAATGGCTGAATCTCAAAAACAAGGTGGTATTGTTGCATTTATCGATGCAGAACATGCCTTAGATCCAAAATATGCAAGAGCATTGGGTGTTGATATTGATAACCTTATTTTGTCGCAACCAGATACTGGAGAACAGGCTTTAGAAATTGCTGAAGCTTTAATTCGTAGTGGCTCAGTCGATATGATCGTTGTTGACTCTGTAGCGGCACTAGTTCCAGAAGCGGAAATTAATGGTGAAATGGGTGATTCACATATTGGTTTACAAGCAAGACTGATGAGTCAAGCAATGCGTAAATTATCCGGTGTCATTTCAAAAGCGAGTTCAACAGCAATTTTTATTAATCAAATTCGTGAAAAAGTTGGTGTGATGTTTGGAAATCCTGAAACAACTCCAGGGGGAAGAGCTTTAAAATTTTATAGTTCTGTACGACTTGAAATTAGAAGATCAGAACAAATCAAAAGTGCAACAGACATCATTGGGAATAAAGCGAACATTAAAGTTGTTAAAAATAAAGTGGCTCCTCCATTTAAGGCAGCTTCCGTTGATATTATTTACGGACAAGGTATTTCTAAAACGGGAGAAGTTGTTGATTTAGCATCCGAAATTGATATTATTCAAAAGAGTGGTGCATGGTTTGCATATAAAGGCGAAAAGATTGGACAAGGTCGTGAAAATGCAAAACAATACTTACAAGACCACCCAGATATATATCAAGAAATTTTCAAAAAAGTGCTTGAACATCATCATATTGTCCCCAAAAATTAAATAGTTAGACTGCACGTCTATCCGTGCAGTCTTTTTTATCATTTTAGTTACATTGGTAATTTAAAAATGCTATAATTATAAATAATTAAAAGGAGGATTCAAATGGATATCAAAGCCTATGAAACTTTTATGGAATTCTTAAAACAAGAAGACCGAGACCGTGCAATTACATTTGCATTAAATCTAATCGAGTCAAAAGAAATGGACATTGAAACACTTTATCAAAATTTATTAGCACCTTCTTTATCATTATTCGAATGTGACGTTAAAGACGAAGAAATTTGCATTTGGAAAGAACACTTTCGAACTTCTATTATTCGTACAATAATAGAATCTTGTTATCAACATGTTTTGATAAAATCAAAGGATAAAAAACCTGTTGGGAAAAAAATTGTTGTTTTAACACCATCATTTGAATATCATGAAATAGGCGCGATTATGGTTTCACATTATTTAAGACTTGAAGGATTTGATGCACATTATATTGGGGCGAACACACCTAAATCTGAGATTTTATCAGCAATACGAGCTTATGAACCTGATTTCGTTGCACTTTCGGTGACCAACCCATATAACATTGTTGTAACAAAACAAATAACTGATGAAATCAAAAAATTTTTTCCGGACGTTAAAATTGTGGTTGGAGGTTTAGCCTTCAAACACGATGGAGCAACTGAACAAATAAATGTAGATTATGTGCTTCAATCACTTGAAGATATTAAAAAATTTAGTTTGGAGGTAGCCGCATGAAATTAGCCATTCAAATTGCATGGCGGTTTTTAACCTCAGCAAAACGACAAACATTGATCATTATTTTAGGTATATCTGTCGGAGTTTCTGTCCAAGTCTTTATTGGATCACTCATTAGTGGTCTACAAGCAAGTTTAGTTGATACGACAATTGGGTCATCCTCACAAGTTACGATTATTCCAAGCGAAGATGATAGATCTATTGAAAATTATGATAATATCATCGAGATTCTAGAAAATGACAATCAATTTACAATAGTTTCACCAACTTTAGATTTAGGTGGAATCGCACGGAATGGTATTGAAAAAACAGAACGAATTGTATTCCGTGGATTTAATTTTGATGATGCAAATCAAATTTATGCATTCGATGAAAAACTTACCGAAAACAGCCAACTACCTCAACAATTAAATGAGGTATTGCTTGGTGTTGAATTAGGTCAAAAATTAGGTGTTTCAAAAGGTGATCAAATTGAAATGCTCATTGGTGTCGATGTTTATACATTAACTGTTTCAGGCTTTTTTGATTTTAAACTCGCTTCTTTGAATCAAACTTGGGGAGTTGCTACTTTAGAAACTGCTCAAGGAATTAAGGGTGAAGAAATCGTATCATCAATTGAAACACAAATTTCTGAAGTTTTCGATGCCGAATCTATTGCATTAACCTATGATCAAAATCTACAATCATATGATTTAAAAACGAAAAATTGGATGTCTGATAATCAGGATTTACTGAGTGGATTACAAGGACAAAGTATTTCATCACTAATGATACAAATCTTTGTTATTATATCTGTTGTTCTAGGTATTTCATCGACATTAGCTATTACAGTTATGCAAAAATCTAAACAAATCGGTATTATGAAAGCAATGGGGATTACGGATCGTGACGCATCATTTGTCTTTTTATCAGAAGGATTGTTTTTAGGTATTTTTGGGGCTATTGGAGGAGTTTTGTTTGGATTAGGATTATCATATGCTTTTACAACCTTCGCGTTAAATCCTGATGGCACTCCTGTTGTTCCACTACTGATTGATGGAGGCTTCATTACATTATCGGCAGGTATCGCACTTGTCGCATGCTTACTTGCTTCTCTAACACCAGCGATTAAGTCATCTAAACTTACAGTTATTGAGGTGATTAGAAATGCCTAATATCATTGAACTAAAAAGAATAAAGAAGATCTATGGTGAAAAAACACCGAATCCTACGCAAGTATTATTTGATTTAGATTTGACTTTTGAAGAAGAGTCATTTAATTCAATTATTGGTCAATCTGGTAGTGGAAAATCTACACTATTGAATATTTTAGGTACACTTGATAAAGCAACTTCAGGTGATGTCATTATTGGTGGTAAAAATACACAATTAATGAAAAAAGATGAATTGTCAAATCTTAGAAATGAGATGATTGGCTTCATTTTTCAATTTCACTATTTGTTGCCTGAATTCACAGCATTAGAAAATGTGTTAATGCCTTATCGAATTTCAAAAAAAGAAGTTACTAAAGAAGTACTTGATCGAGCGAATGAATTATTAGAAATTGTTGGACTAACAAAAGTTAAGAATAATTTAGCAGTGAATATGTCTGGTGGTCAACAACAAAGGGTTGCCATTGCTCGTAGTTTGATTAATCAACCTAAAATTATTTTAGCTGATGAACCTACAGGTAATCTTGACAGTGATACGACGGAACAAGTTTATACATTACTTAGAGATATCAACAAGAAATTTAAGACAACTTTTATAATTATTACTCATGACCGACATATTGCTGAAAAAGCCGATCGAATTGTAGAAATTAACGATGGAAGAATAAATCTTGATATTCGAAATTAATACTCTATTAAAGACTCCAAAGTAGGCTATTTGACCTACTTTTTGTTAACAAAAGTTTGAATATTATAAAAAAACATTCCCATAAAACGATGACATGGAAATGTTTTTATTTATTTAATTTTTTAACTCGTTATTATTGAACAACAAGATTTGGATTGACATTACTTAAATCATATTTTACATAAACAGTTTGTTCTGATGTTGTTCCACCAAAAGTCATATTGATTACCATCTTCAAATATAAGTTTGGTTCATTAACTGTAACAAATAGAAGTGGTGTTTTTGGAAGTTCATGATTGAAATCAACGTGTATTACATAATTTGAAGGGTAAATAGAAGTGGTTTGACCAACAGATCTTAAATTAATCCAATCTGTTTGCAAAACAGGAGTCACTTGAACTGAATTGATTTGATAATTTAGTTTTGATTGGTATGATATGTTAAATCGATAATAGCCTCCATAAAACTGATCTGAAAATTCATCATAAGATGGATTACTTAGTTGATCCCATTCGATGAAAAGTTCAAGAGATTTTATATCATCTGGTGACAAGAAATCTTTAATGAACTCAGTTTCGGCTGTTTCTTGTTGGTCAAAATGAACTTTCTTATTATGTGTGTAGGATCCAACGTATGCAATTAAAACGAGTGCTACAGGGATGATGATTAAAAATGCCCATAGAAAAACGCGGATACGATTTTGATGTAGCCACGTCCAAAATGTTTGTTTTTTCTTTGATTTTGCTTTATTCATAAGTCTAGTTGCTCCATTTTCTTGGTTTCTCATAACCATTATACAAGAAAAATCAAAAAAGAAAAGTGTGAAGAAAACATATTGTCTTCTTGATTGACTTGAACTTCAAAAATAAGGTATAATAATATAGACATGATGTATCAGACAATATGAATTAATCAATATTGTTAAAATAAATAAATGGAGGTGTCAGAATGTTTTTATTAGCATTCGGTGTTGTTGAAGCATCCATCTCCGTTTTGCTAGCCATTGTTGGCTTTGCTATAGGATATTTTGTTCGTGTTTGGCATCACGAAAAGAACTTAAAAGCAAGTCGATCAATCGCTGAAAAAATTGTTGAAGACGGTAAAAAAGAAGCTGAAAAGCACAAAAGAGAAAGCGTTTTAGAGGCGAAACAAGAAATATTTGCATTACGCAAGGATTTTGACAATGATCTGCGTGAACGCAGACAGGTCGTCGTGAATCTTGAAAATAAGGTTTCACAACGCGAAGAAACTTTAAATCGTCGGGCAATTCATTTAGATAAGCGTGAAGAAACATTAGCGCTACGTGAAGAAAAACTCGATGAAAAGAAAGAACAACTTGAACAATTAAATAGCAAAGCGGAAGAAGTATTGAAACAACAAGAAGAAAAATTGATTGATATATCCGGTTTATCGGTAGATGAAGCCCGGAGTATCATCATGACTAGAGTAAGAGAAAACCTTTCGGATGAAATCGCAACTTATATTCGCGATGAAGAAGAAAGAGCTAAAAATGAAGTACAAAACCGCTCCAAACAGTTGTTAGCACTTGCGATTCAAAAGTATGCAAGTGAAACAACTACAGAAAGAACAGTCTCAGTTGTCGATTTGCCAAACGATGACATGAAGGGGAGAATCATCGGTAGAGAAGGACGTAATATTCGCACCATAGAAGCATTAACCGGTGTTGACCTTATCATTGATGATACACCTGAAGCAGTCGTTCTTAGTGGATTTGATCCGATTAGAAGAGAAATTGCTAAACGGGCATTAACCACACTTGTATCCGATGGAAGAATTCATCCAGGCCGTATTGAAGAGGTCGTTGAAAAAGCACGAGTAGAGGTTGATATGTTCATTCGCGAAGCGGGTGAAGATGCAGTATTTACTGTTGGAATTGGACGTATTCATCCAGATTTAGTGAAATTATTAGGACGTCTAAGTTTTAGAACAAGCTATGGACAAAACGTATTAAAGCATTCCATTGAAACAGCATTCTTAGCAGGTAAACTTGCCGTTGAGATTGGTGAAGATGAAATGTTAGCGCGTCGTGCTGGATTACTACATGACATCGGTAAAGCTGTTGATCATGAAGTTGAAGGTGGACATGTTGAAATTGGGGTAAACCTTGTCAATCGTTATAAAGAACCAAAAGAAGTAGTGGATGCTATTGCATCACATCATGGTGACAAAGATGCTGAAAGTATTATTGCTGTGTTAGTTGCAGCAGCCGATGCTTTATCTGCAGCTCGTCCAGGTGCAAGAAGCGAATCGATGGAAAATTATATCAAGCGACTCGAACAGCTCGAAACAATTTCGAATGAAATTCCGGGTGTTGAAAAATCATTTGCAATTCAAGCGGGTCGTGAAATTCGCGTGATTGTGAAAGCAGATCAAATTGATGATCTGTCAACATTTAAAGTTGCACGTGAAATTAAAGAACAAATCGAAGAAAAAATGACGTACCCTGGCACAATCAAGGTGACGGTCATTCGAGAAACACGTGCCACAGATATTGCAAAATAAGAGGCTGCGGCCTCTTTTTGTTAGAAATGGGGAATTAAAATGAAAGTATTGTTTGTTGGTGACATTTATGGTCAAGTTGGTCTAGATATGCTTAAAAAAACTTTGCCATATTTGAAAAAAGATTATAAACCGAATGTCATTGTTGTCAATGCTGAGAATGCTTCTTCAGGAAGAGGAATCAACAAAAAAATTTATAAAGAACTGATGGAGTTAGGAATTGCAGCTGTTACCATGGGCAACTGGGTTTGGGGCAATCGTGAACTATTTGAATTTATTGATGGATCGAATGTGGTTCGGCCAATTAATTTCAGAAACGCTCCTGGAACAGGATCTTTAGTTATTAACTATAATGGAAAGAAACTTCAAATTATTAATGCACTCGGAAGAACATTTATGAATGCTAATCTTTTATGTCCATTTATCACGATTGAGGAAGAATTGGAAAAGGTAAAAGCAGATTATAGTCTTATTGATATCCATGCAGAAGCTACTTCTGAAAAAGTGGCTTTAGGGCATTATTTGGATGGAAAAGCTACTGCAATCGTTGGAACACACACCCATGTACCTACAGCTGATGAAAGAGTCTTACCAAATGGTACAATTTACATCACAGATGTAGGGATGACTGGTCCTTTAAATGGTGTGATTGGTGTTAAAAAGGATATTGTGTTAGATCGTTTTTTGAATGGTTTCTCCATTCCAAATGAGGTAGAAGTTGGATCCGTTCAACTTAATGCGGTTTTCATGGATTTTAATCTTAAAAAAATAGAGAGAATACACATTGAAAGTGAAACAGTATGAAAATACTGTTTTTTCTTGTATAATGACTGCAGGTGATTTTATGAGCAAAATTGATATAGAAAAATATTTTAAACCTAATTTACAAGATGCACGCAAGCGAAATAAAACTGATGTCCATGAATTGCAATTCGAACTTCAAGAAAAACATCAAAACATTGGTTATCTAAAAACTTATCAAATTCATACTTATGGTTGTCAAGGTAATGAAGCAGATAGTGAAATTATGGCCGGCATTCTAGAGAAAATGGGATTTACAAAAGCTGAAACTGAAGATGAAAGTGATGTCATTATTTTAAATACCTGTGCCATTCGTGAGAATGCAGAAAATCGGATTTGGGGAGAACTTGGGCGATTAAAAGCGTACAAACGTCGAAATCCTAATCTCATTTTGGGTTTAGCAGGGTGTATGGCACAAGAAGAATATGTTATTGAACGAGTCTTAAAAACATATCAACATGTTGATTTGGTTTTTGGTACACACAATATCTATAAACTTCCAGAATATATTGAAACTTCCATGTTCAGCAAAGAACGTGTGATTGAAGTCTATTCTCAAGAAGGCGATATCGTGGAAAATTTGCCAAAAGTGAGAAATCACACGTATAAAGCATGGGTTAATATCATGTTTGGGTGTGATGAATTTTGTACTTACTGTATTGTCCCATATACAAGAGGTAAAGAACGTTCAAGACATAAAGATGAGATTTTTAAAGAAGTGATTGAATTAAAAGAACAAGGATATAAAGAAATTACATTATTAGGCCAAAATGTGAATGCATATGGTAAAGATTTTAAGGATATGGATTATACATTTGGTGATTTATTAAGCGATCTAGATCAAATAGGTATTGAACGCATTAGATTTACAACCAGTCATCCTCATGACTTAGACTTGAAAACCATGCATGCGATGCGTGATGGGAAGCATATCATGCCTTTCTTCCATCTTCCTGTGCAATCTGGTTCAAATCGTGTTCTAAAAAAAATGAATCGTCATTATACGAAAGAATCATACCTTGATAAATTGAATGAACTAAAAGAAAATGTACCTGGCATATCTGTCACGACAGATATTATTGTTGGATTTCCAGGGGAAACCGAAGAAGACTTTTTAGAAACGATGGATTTGGTTGAAAAAGCAGATTTTGAAGGTGCTTATACCTTTGTGTTTTCAAAAAGAGAAGGGACTCCAGCAGCATCTTTTGAAGATTTAACACCTGAGGATGAAAAAAAGGATCGTTTATATCGTTTAAATGAAGTGATTAATGCTGGATATTTACGAGGAAATCAGCGATTTTTAAATCAGACCGTATCCGTATTGGTTGATGGTGTGTCAAAACATGATGAGAATATTTTAGCTGGATATACGGCTCATAATAAACTCGTGAATTTCAAGGGCGATAAACATTTAATTGGTTCGATTGTTTCTGTAAAAATCACAGAGGCTAAAACTTGGTTCTTATTAGGTGAAGCAGTATGAGTGAAAAAGATAAGCTTATCCAAATGATCAAAGAAAATGAGATCATTATTCGCTATAAAAAAATTGAAAAAATCATCAATGAGCATGAAGAAATCAAATCAAAGATTCAACAACTAAAAGCTATTCAAAAACAATTAGTCAATGCAAAGGAAATTGGAAAGACTGAAGCTGTTCGTACATTTCAGATGAAATTTGATGCACTGTATCAAGAAATCGAAGAATTTCCATTGATGTCAGAGTATATGGCTTTACAAAGCGATATCAACGATATGTTACAATCCATACAAGACATTATTCAAGATGGTATTGAAAAAGATTTTGAACAATAAGGCTATCCTAGCCTTTTTTTGTTGTTAGAAAGATATACAACTTGATAAATAAGCCATTTCATTGTATTATAAATACAAAGGGTCACTATGGAGGTAATTTTATGCCTAGAGTCACACGTGAGAGTAAAATCTTTGTTGGAAATAAAGAATTTAAAGTTGATGATTTATTAAAAACGATTATTTACTTGCCAGCAGATTCTGTCAATCAGTTTTTTACTGGGATGGGGTTAACCATTCCAAGAGAAATTAGAATTTATGTTTTAAGAGAATTATTAAGAGAAAAAGTTGCAGAAACAAGAAAATCACGTCTAACTCTCGCTGATGAACTCAATTATCGATTATCTTGGTTTGCAGAATTTAGTGAAACCCAATTTGAAAACTTACTTATTTTTTATGATGACATGGAGTTATTTAAATACTATCTAGAAGACTTGTGGGTTGAACTTTTTGGCTACATGCTTGACAAAAAAGTTACACCTTTAGATTTTAAACATCTCTATGATTTGAGCTTAGCTCATGTTAGAAATGTTGGATTAGAGCTTCCTGAACTCAAAACATATAATTTGGCGATTAAGAGGTTATTTTTTGATGCACCTGGTAAAATTGATGGTTTAACTCCAGAACGAATTAGACCAGTGCTATATAAGAGTTCCACACTAGGGGAAGTTCGTGAATTTGGATTGAAATATGATGTGGATGTCCCACGAAGACTCAAGAAAAATGAGCTTGCTGAGATTATTATTCAAGAAATGAAAGATCGCAAAGAATATACCGAAGAGCTTGAAAAGCAAATTAAAAAAATGTCTGTGATTTTAATGCAAAGATTTGCCATCGATCATGACATTAAAGCTTCTACTGAACTCAAAAAAGAAGAAATTATTGAATACGTTTTATCCAATGCTAAAGAAACGAAAGAATCTTATTATACGCCAGATTCTAAAGATGTTTATGAAGAAGAAATGGGTATGCATGAGGATGAAAAAGTTGAAACTGAAGCAGAACAACAGCCACAACCAGCTGATGTTTATAAGCCGCGTCGTTCAGAAGTTCAATATGTTCAACAATCGGTTGATTTATCCGAACTTATTCGTGAAGTCAAACTTTTACGTCAATCTGTTGAAGCCTTATCGGTTTCGATGAAAAAAGAAGAAAGTCATGAAGAAGTATTGGTTGAAGAACAAAAACCAATGGAGTTTGAAGAAAAAGATCCATTGATTATTAATGCTGCTGAATTTTATGGAAGTTCAAAAACATTAAAACAAGCCATCAAAGAAGAATCACTTGAAGAAAATCAAATGATTGAAGAAGAAACGAGTCAGAAAAAAGAGAAAAAGGAAATAAAACCTAAAAAAGATAAATCTGAGAAACAACCAATGAGTAAGAAAAAAGCGATTATTCTATGGGTTGTTGTTGGTATTCTAAGTATTGTGTTGATTCATTTCATTTATGCGATCATTACTTATTTTGCTCCAAATTTTATGCCACTTCACCAAAATTGGCTTAATCAAATTAAAATTAGTGGTACAGGTTTACTCGATTATTATCATAATTTACTCAGCACTTTAGGTATTTAAAGAATTAGAGGTATCCTTATGGATAAAACAAGATTTACACCCATGATGCAACAATATTTGGATATTAAGAAAGACTACGCAGATGCGATAGTCTTTTTTCGATTAGGTGATTTCTATGAAATGTTTTTTGATGATGCGATTTTGGCATCTAAGGTTTTAGAAATTGCTTTAACTTCAAGAGATGCCGGTGAAAAAGTACCCATGTGTGGTATTCCTTATCATGCGGCGAAAGCTTACATTCAAAAGTTAATTGAAAAAGGATTTAAAATTGCGATAGCTGAACAGATCACTGAACCAAGTAAAGGATTAGTCGAACGAAAAGTTATAAAAATTATTACGCCTGGGACAGTACTTGAAGATGGTATTTTAAATGAAAATAATCATAATTTTATTGCAAGTGTTTTATTAACCGAAAAAGGATATATTGTTTCAACAATTGATTTATCAACAGGTGAAGCGTACTTAACGGACGGTTTAGAAAAACATGAAGCATTTGATTTAATCAAAGATTTAGGAATTATTGAAGTGGTACTGCATTCTCGTTTTGATGAAAGATTTGTTCAAGACTTAAAAGCTTTAGATCGCTTGGTGTCAAATTCTGATGATTTAACAGTTTTAGAACTTAAAGCACTTGAACATCTTGATCGTGAACAAAAACGTGCGATGAGCCATTTGATTCATTATATTGTCGGGACTCAAAAACATACGATTGATCATTTGATGAAAGTTGAAGTTATCATACATCAACAACAAATGAAAGTTGATTATCGGGTGAAAAAGAGTTTAGAAATCATTGAATCACTCGTGGATCAAAAACAAACAACACTCCTATATTGGCTTGATAGTTGTGAAACCGCGATGGGTGCTCGTATGCTTAAACATATGATGTTAAATCCACTATTTGATATGGAACAACTGAATAAACGATATGATTTTATTGAGGCTTTAAGACCTTTTGGTCCAAGAGAAACGCTCATTCAAGCTTTAAAAGAGATTTATGATTTAAATCGTATTGTGGGAAGAATCAGTTTTGATACTGTCAACGGAAGAGATTTAATTCAATTGAAACACTCTTTAGCACAAATTCCTACTTTGAAAGAAGCATTATTAAAATATGAGCATCCGATTTTAAAAGATTTGAGCGAAAAGATGAATGATCACCAACATCTTTACCAATTTTTAGATCAAGCTATATTTGAAGAACCACCGATTTCAATTAAAGAAGGCAATCTCATCAAAGAAGGTTATGATCAACAATTGGATGATTTAAGACATATTGGAACATCTGGAGAGTCATGGCTTACAGAATTTGAACAAAAAGAACGTGAAAAAACTGGGATAAAAAATTTAAGAGTTGGCTATAACCGTGTGTTTGGTTATTATATTGAAGTTTCAAAAGGAAATTCCGAACTTGTTAAAGAATCTTTTGGTTATGACCGGAAACAAACATTAGCGAATAGCGAACGTTTTATTACACCAGAATTAAAACTTAAAGAAGATGACATTTTACACGCACTTGATAAAAGCATTCAAAGAGAATATGAACTTTTCGTAAAGATTAGAGAAACAGTGAAAAATGATATGTTTTCACTTCAAGAACTTGCAAAACAAATCGCTAGCATTGACGTCTTTTTGAATCTATCGATAAAAAGTGAAAAATATCGTTATGTTAGACCTCAACTTTCACATAAAAAACATGTTAAAGTCATTCAAGGTAGACATCCAGTTGTTGAGCATTTTACAACGTTTGTTAAAAACGATGTTTTGATGAATGAGGGAGAAATATTTTTAATCACTGGTCCAAATATGAGTGGTAAATCAACTTATATGCGGATGTATGCACTTATTGTATATATGGCCCAAATTGGTTGTTTTGTTCCAGCGGATGAAGCGGAATTACCTTTGTATGATGCGATATTTACAAGAATTGGATCATCAGATGATTTGAGTGGTGGTAAATCGACATTCATGGTTGAGATGGTTGAATCCAATGAAGCATTGTCAAAAGCGAGTGATCAAAGTTTAATTTTATTTGATGAAATTGGCCGTGGGACTGCAACTTATGATGGTATGGCACTAGCCCAAGGAATGATTGAATACATCCATGAAAAAATTAAATGTCAAACATTTTTTTCAACGCATTATCATGAGCTCACTCAACTCGAGATGAGTTTATCAAGATTGACAAATTTATCTGTCAAAGCGAAAGAAGAAAAAGATAAGATGATTTTCTTACATCATGTTGAACGTGGGGCAACGGATAAATCGTATGGCATTCAAGTAGCATCTCTTGCACATCTACCGAAAAGCTTGATTCTAAGAAGTCAAGAAATCTTGCATCATCTTGAACAAAAAGAGTTAAAAATTTCATTAGATTTGTTTAATTATGATGCCTATGAAGAGGAACAAACCCATGTGATTGATCCAAATCATTTAAGAGTTTTAGAAGAAGTGGAAGGATTAAATATTGATCAGTTAACACCGATTGAAGCTTTATTATTGTTAAAACATTTACAAACTATTTTAAAGAAATAGGAGTTTATTTATGCCAACAATTCATGTCATGAAAACGACATTAGCGAATATGATTGCAGCAGGTGAAGTGGTTGATCGACCAGCATCGGTTATTAAAGAACTCATCGAAAATGCAATCGATGCACAATCATCAATCATTACGGTTGAAGTTTTTGACATGGGCATGAAAGAAATTAAGGTCACAGATAATGGTGATGGTATGGATTTAGAAGATGCGAAACTTGCTTTTTTAAGACATGCAACTTCTAAAATAAGTGAAGAAGAAGATTTAAATCATATATTAAGTTTAGGATTTCGTGGTGAAGCTTTAGCTGCGATTGCATCGGTATCAAAAGTGACATTAAAGACGAGAAAAGAAGATACTGACGGTGTCATCGTTGTATATGAAGGTGGGTCATTCGTATCAGAGGGATCTACGCCAACAAATATTGGAACATCAGTTTCTGTTAAGGATCTGTTTTATAATACACCTGCACGATTTAAATATATTAAGTCAGAATTTGCAGAACGCCAAGCGATTATGGATATTTTTGATCATTTAGCGTTAGCACATCCTGAAATTGCATTTTCATTATCCATAGATGGAAAACTTTTAAAGGAAACTTATGGAAATCGAAACATTGAACAATTAATTTACCAAATATATGGACAAAATTTGACAAAAGGGTTATTGAAAGCTTCTGATACTATCCAAAAAATTGAAGTCAATGCTTACTTAATAAGCCCTGAACATTCAAGGTCAAAGAAAAAGGACATTACACTAATCGTCAATGGCCGTTATATTAAAAACTATCGTTTGATTCAAGCAGTCATTGATGGCTATCATAGCCGAATCATGGTTGGAAAATACCCCATGGCTATTTTATATTTAGATATGGATCCATCGCTCATTGATGTTAATGTTCACCCTCAAAAATATGAAGTCAAATTTGTTAATGAATTCGTTTTAGCATTTTTGATTGAGGATATTATTAAACGCACACTTTCATATAACACTCAAGAGATTTCTACGCCCTATCAACGTGTCATGAAAGATGAAACTTACATTCAAGAATCGTTATTCATTGACGAAAATGTGAGTGAAGCAATCTCAGAACCAACACATTCAAAAATTCCTGATATGGATTATATCGGAACATTTTCAGGAACTTATCTCATTTTTCAAAATGAAGATGGTCTTTATTTAGTAGATCAACATGCTGCTGAAGAACGCATTCGTTACGAATATTATATGGAAGCTTTTAAAAATCCCGTGTTTGCTACTAAAAATATGTTGTTTTCTAAGCCTTTGAATTTATCACCTTCTGAACTGTTAGTTTTAAAAGAAGAAATTCCCAAGTTTACACCTTTTGGCTTCCAATTTAATGAGAACTTAGAACTTATCAGCATTCCAACTTGGTTGAAAGATGGTGAAATCGATCTTGCGATTGAATCCATGATTCACATGATTTTAGAAAAACAAACGATTGATTTGTCTTTATTAAGAGATGCACTTGCAAAGGATGTCAGTTGTAAAGGTGCCATTAAGGCAAACAAACCATTAAATTTATCTGAAATTCATGCTGTAATGGAAAGATTAAAACATGCAGATAATCCATATACATGTCCACATGGACGACCAACGATTATCAAATTGACGCATTATGAAATTGAACGCATGTTTAAGCGGGTGGTTTCATGAAAAAAGTGATTGCGATTGTTGGGCCAACAGCTTCAGGGAAGACAAAATTATCGATTGAAATCGCCAAAAGAATTCAAGGTGAAATCATCAATGGTGATTCCGTTCAAGTTTATCAAGGACTTGATATCGGATCAGCTAAAATCCGATCAGAAGAAATGGAAGGTATCCATCATCACCTATTAAGTATTTGTGATCCTAAGAACACATACTCTGTTTTTAACTTTCAGAAGGATGCGCGATATTTAATCGAAAAAATTGAACATCCAGTCATTGTTGGTGGCACAGGTTTATACATTAAGGCTGCTCTCTATGATTATGAGTTTGTTGAATCTAAGCGATCTATCGATTTTGAATCTCAATACGAAAATTATAGTAATCAAGAACTCTATGATTTATTAATGATGAAAGACCCTGGAGTTAAAATTGATCTCAACAACCGGCGAAGATTAATTAGAGCCCTTGAACAAGCGATGTTTGGTGAACCACGATCAAAGAAAACTAAGAAAGATCTTGTGCTATATGATACGCTTATCATTTATCTTGATCTTGATCGGAATATTTTAAATGAAAGATTGAGATTTCGTCTTGAGAAACAAATTGAAGAAGGTTTTCTAGATGAGGTTTATCAACTAAAACAAGAAAATATTGAAATTAACGCGATTGGTTATCGTGAGTTAAGTCAACATCTTGACGGTTTATTATCGCTAGATGAAGCTAAAGAACAAATTATCATCCATAGTCGACAACTCGCGAAAAAACAAAAAACTTGGTTCAAAAACCAAATGAATCCATGGATGATTGATGCTTTGGATGAACATTTAATTGAAAAAGTCTATAATCGAATTAAAGATTTTTTAAAGGAGGATAACGCATGAGAATTTATTTAATCGGGATGCCTGGATCAGGAAAATCAACTGTTGGTCGATTATTAGCGAAGGCACTCAATTATCAATACATCGATCTTGATGGCGTAATTGAAAAAGATGCACTTATGTTTATTCCATCCATTTTTGAAACTTTAGGAGAAGTAAAGTTTAGAAAACTAGAAACCGAAGCCTTAAAAAGCATCGAAGACGAAAATATCGTTGTAAGTTGCGGTGGCGGTATTGTCACTGTCAAAGAAAATAAGGCCTTCATGACTGGATTAAAAATATACTTAGATACGGATATTGAAGTCATTAGAAATCGTCTTTCGAATGATTATGAAAGACCTTTATTAAAAGAAAAGTCATTGGACCAAATTTTTGATGAAAGATTTTTAAAGTATCAAGATTTTGCCGATGTCATTGTGTCCAATAATGTTGATATTGAAGAAACAGTTAAAGTGATTTTAAACTATTTAGCAAAGGGGATTCATTTATGAAAATTTTGTGTATTCATGGGCCAAACTTAAATATGCTAGGCAAAAGATCAAAAACTCATTATGGTGAACTAACCCTTGATCAAATCTATGAATCATTAATTGATACTTTTGAAGAGGTGGAGTTCACATTTTATCAATCAAATCATGAAGGAGAAATTCTAGATCTTATTCATGCATCGATTGATGAAGATTATGATGGGTTACTTATTAATCCTGGTGCATTGTGTCACCAATCGATTGCACTGAGGGACGCTTTAGAAATTTTAACGATTCCAAAAGTGGAAGTTCACTTATCTAACATTAATGAGCGTGAAGACTTTCGAAAAATAAATTATATCAAAGATGTATGTCAAGCATGTTTCATGGGTAAAAAAATTGAAAGTTATCATGAGGCTGTACAATTTTTTTTACACAAGTAGTTGTATGATGAAAAGCTTTCATGTATAATGAATGCGCAAAACTGTGAGGAGTGAAATTTTGATTAGTACAAACGATTTTAAAACTGGACAAACGATCGTCCATGAAGGTAACATTTATTTAGTCATTGAATTTATGCATGTAAAACCAGGTAAGGGTGGCGCATTTGTGCGCACAAAATTACGGAATTTAAGAACAGGATCTGTGACAGATTACACATTTAACGCCGGAACAAAAGTAGAACGTGCTCAAATCGATAAGATTATGATGCAATATTTATATGTCAATGGTGATCAACATGTGTTTATGAACACAGAATCTTATGAACAAATCGAAATTCCAGGTACCCAAATCGAATATGAATTGAAGTATATTTTCGAAGGTATGTCAGTTGAAGTTATGTTTTTTGATGGAAAAGAGATTTTAGGGGTATCACTTCCTGATAAAGTAGTCTTAGAAGTTAAAGAAACAGTACCTGGCGTCAAAGGTGATACAAAAACCAATGCTTTAAAAGATGCAATTATGCAAACGGGTTTACTTGTTAAAGTGCCCATGTTTATTGAAGAAGGTGAGCGCATCATTGTCAATACGAACGATGGGCAATACGTCTCAAGAGATAAATAATTTTTTGATAAAAGACCATTCGTGGTCTTTTTATTTGTCAATGATTTAAAGATAACATTTTTATGCTATAATAACTCGGGGTGAGAAGATGGAAAGACTACAAAAAGTTTTAGCACAATCGAATATTGCTTCGCGCAGAAAAGCTGAGGAAATTATTACAGCTGGAAGAGTCGCAGTCAATGGTGTGGTTGTCACTGAACTTGGGACTAAAGTCGAAGATTCTGATCAAATCACTGTCGATGGGAATTTAATCAGTCGAGCAGAAATAAAATACATTTTATTAAACAAACCTACAGGTTATGTATCGACAACTTCCGATGAAAAGAAAAGAAAGACTGTATTAGATTTATTAGATGATGACATTAAGGAAACAAGATTGTATCCTGTGGGTCGTCTAGATTTTGATACAGCAGGTATTTTACTTTTAACGAATGATGGTGATTTCACCAAAAGGATGACACATCCTGAACATATGATTGAAAAAGAATATTTAGCAAGAGTTGAAGGTGTTGTTATTCGTAAGAAGATTGTTCAACTTCGTTTAGGTGTGATTATTGATGGTGATTATTTAGCAGTTCCAAAAGCAGTAAGAATTATGGAACTCGATAAAGCACATCAATCAACATTGATTTCGATTACGCTTACCGAAGGTAAAAATAAACAAGTTCGCAAAATGATGGAAGCGATAGGACATCCTGTTAAAAAATTAACGAGAGTTCGCTATGATTTCTTGACACTTGAAGGTGTTGAACGTGGTTCTTATCGTTTTTTAAAACGGCATGAAGTGAAAAAGCTTTACGCGAATTCATTGCCTAAAAAGTGAAAAAAGTGGCTGAATACGCCAAAAATATGATATAATTTACTTTGTATGGAGGGAAAACATGCCAGGATATAAATTAGCGATTGACGGACCCGCTGGATCTGGGAAAAGCACGATTAGTGCATTAATTGCCAAAAAACTTGGTTGGACACATATTGATACGGGTGCGATGTATCGTGCGGTAACCCTCAAAGCGATTGAATTAGCAATCGATTTAGAGGATGAAAAATCCTATCAATTTTTAGAAACTACATACATTCATTATGATCGAAATACGATTTATATCGATGACCGTGACGTTACAGAAGCCATCAGAGATGATAGAGTCACACAAAATGTTTCATTAGTTAGTAGTTTTCCATATGTTCGAAAGAAAATGGTTGAACTTCAAAAGAAGGCTGCACAAAATGGAAACATTGTCATGGATGGTCGAGATATAGGAACAGTGGTCTTACCCAAGGCAGATTTAAAAATCTTTCTCACTGCGAATGTTGAAGAACGGGCAAAAAGAAGATTTAAAGAGCATGTGAAAAAGGGATCAAATCCTAAAATTGATCAAGTGATAGAAGATATTGTTTTAAGAGACCAAAAAGATTCAACAAGAAAAGAATCACCGTTGCGTCAAGCAGAAGACGCAATTATCTTAGATACAACACACTTAACGATTGAACAAGTCGTTGAGAAAATTATAGAATTAACCGACAAAAGGAGAAATAGTCATGGAGTTTAAGATGTTGAAGGTGGGCCAAATTGTAGAAGGTACAGTCATAAAAATCGAAGAAAACACGATTTATTTAGACGTCCAATACACCACAGAAGGAAAAATTCATTTAGATAATTATGATAGACCAGCTCCAGAAACGTTTATTGGTCTGATCAAGGAAGGACAAGTCGTCAAAGCGAAGATTCAAAAGATTACAGATGAACCTGCGCAAATTCTTTTATCACGCCTTCCATTATTAAATGATGAAAAATTTGATAAGATTCAAGCAATCGCTGGAACAGGTGAAATTGTCAAAGCGAAAGTACGCAAAGTTGAAGACAAAGGACTTATCCTCAGTTATCTTGATCAAGAGGTGTTCTTACCATATAGTTTATTAGATTATGATTTAGCGAAAGAAAAAGAAACATTAAAGGGTCGTGTGCTTGATATTGAAATTCTTGAAGCTACCCAAAGAGGAAGAAGCAAGAGAGTTGTCGGATCAAGAAAAGCGATTTTTGAAAAAGAAAGACAAGAAGCTTATGAAAAGCGGATTGTTGCACGTCAAAAAGAATTAGAAGATATTAATACGGGCGATGTCGTAAAAGGAACAGTTGATAAATTAGAACCACATGCAGCAACGATTCGTTTTGATCATGTGGTAGGTTTATTACGCATTTCTCAAGTTTCTCATTATCGTATTGATAAAATTGAAGATGTTTTATCATTAGGCCAAGAAGTTGAAGTTAAAGTGATTAAAAAAGAAGGTAATCGTTTAGACCTTTCAATGAAAGCATTATTAAAGACGCCTTATGAAAACTTCTATGAAGCCCATAAGATTGGTGAAAATGTAACCGGAACTGTTTTCCAAAAGTTGCCGTTTGGTATTATCGTTGAAGTTGAAAAAGATGTTCGTGGCTTACTCCACAAAAATGAATTTTCTTGGAACCCTAATGACAATTTTGAAAGTTATGTCAAAATTGGTGATGAAGTAACATTAAGCATCATTAGCATGGATCCAAAGAAAGAACGTATTGCATTATCGAAAAAAGCTTTAGAAGATAATCCATGGAAAAATGTGACAGTTAAACGTTATGATGTTGTCACTGTACCAGTCACTGAAGTTTCAAAAGATGGAATTAAAGTCATGGTTCAAGGTGTGGATGGTGAAATCCCAGCATCTGAATTATCCAATGAAAAAATTGGTCGACCAGAAGATTATTTTGCTGTCGGAGATGAAGTGACGGCTATTATTACCGATGTTTTAAGAGACCAATGGGTCTTAAAATTATCGATTCGTCGTGTTTTAGAAAAACAAGAACGTGCATCTTTTGAACAATATTTAGAAGATGAAGAAGAATCACAAACAACAACAATTGGTGATTTATTCGCTGATAAGTTTCCATCTAAGAAAAAATAACAAAAAAAAGTAGGTTTTAATATGCCTTTTAAGGTAGCCATTGTTGGCCGTCCGAATGTCGGTAAATCAAGTTTATTTAACCGACTTGTGGGCTCTAGATTGTCCATCACAGACGATGAAGCTGGGGTGACAAGAGACCGCATTTATGGCAAAGCGGAATGGTTGACGAAAAACTTTCGAGTCATTGACACAGGGGGTATCGACATCGGCGATGCTCCTTTTTTAAATCAAATCAAAGCACAAGCTCAAATTGCGATGGATGAAGCGGATGTCATCGTTTTTACTGTTGATGGTAAAAATGGGTTACAAGATAGTGATCAATATATAGCCAAATTGCTTTATAAAACAGAAAAACCTGTCGTGCTTGCAGTCAATAAGATTGATGATATAAATCAAATTCAAAATATTTATGAATTTTATGCGTTAGGCTTTGGCGATCCGATTGCGATTAGTAGTCATCACGGAATTGGGATTGGCGATTTATTAGATAAGATTATGTCTTACATGACAGAAGATGATCCAATTTATGAAGATACAACACTTTCTTTTTGTATTGTTGGTCGTCCAAATGTTGGTAAATCAAGCTTAACGAACGCGATTTTAGGTGAAGAACGTGTCATTGTTTCTGAGATATCAGGGACGACACGCGATGCAATCGATACACAATTTAAAAAAGATCGTCGAGATTATGTCGTGATTGATACAGCAGGCATTAAAAAGCGTGGTAAAGTGTATGAGAATACCGATAAATACAGCGTTTTACGGGCCCTTTCAGCCATTGAACGAAGCGATGTGGCACTCATTGTCATTGATGGGAATGAAGGCGTTATCGAACAAGATAAACATGTTGCTGGATATGTCAGCGATTATGGAAAAGCTTGTGTCATTGTTGTAAATAAATGGGATGTCGTCGAAAAAGATGAAAAAACCATGAAAAAGATGGAAGAAAAAATTAAAGACGAGTTTAAATTTATGGATTATGCACAAGTAGTATTCGTATCAGCGAAAAATAATCAGCGTATTCATACGATTTTTCCAGCACTAAATTTAGCATTTGAGAACTATCAAAAAGAAGTACAAACAAGTATTATAAATGACTTGCTACAAGATGCAACAGCGATGAATCCAACGCCCATTTTCAATCATGGGAAGGCACAATTCAATTATGTGACTCAGGTTGCGATAAAACCACCAACCTTTGTTTTATTTGTCAATAATCCAGATTTTGTTCATTTTTCGTATCTCCGTTATTTAAATAATCAATTTAGAAGTGCCATTGATTTTACTGGAACACCCATTAAACTCATCTTAAGAAAGAAGGCATAATATGAGAATTACTATCATTGGTGGTGGTGCATGGGGTACAACACTTGGACAAGTGTGTATCGATAATGGTCATGAAATTTTAATTTATGACGTTAATCAAGAACATGTATCTAAAATCAATCAGTTAACTCATCCCTTTTTTGAAACAAAACTTCCTAAACAAATGAAAGCAACCGATGATCTTAATCATGCGATTGCTTTTTCAGATATTATGCTTTTATCTGTACCAACCAAAGTTATTCGAATAGTTTTAAAAGATATCAACAAGTTACTCAAAAAACCAACCTTTTTCATTAATGTTTCTAAAGGTATTGAACCTGAAACATTAAAACGTATGAGCGAGATTGTTTTAGATGAAATTGACCATCAACATTTCAAAGGATTTGTAGCTTTGACTGGTCCATCTCATGCGGAAGAAGTTATTTTAAGAAAATTAACGTTACTTGTTGCTGCTTCAACAAATATTGATGACGCTAAGTTTGTTCAATCCATTTTTTCTAATGAATCATATTTACGTGTTTATACATCGCTTGATTTAATTGGTGCTGAAGTTGGTGGTGCTGTGAAAAATGCGATTGCGGTTGTATCTGGAGCATGTACTGGTTTGGGACTTGGAGAAAATGCACGTGCCGCATTAATCTCAAGAGGTATTTTAGAAATTGTTCGCGTGGTTGAATTCATGGGTGGGAAGAAAGAAACTGCCTTTGGCTTAACCGGTATTGGAGATTTGATTGTCACCGCATCTTCAGAAAATTCAAGAAATTTTCAAGCAGGTAAAAAAATAGGTTTAGGGATTTCAATCGAACAGATTTATCAAGAGAGTAAACAAACGATTGAAGGGATACGAACCATTGAGGCACTCGAGGGCTTATCGAGTCAAAATGGGCTCGAATTACCTTTAATTCACGTGGCTTATGAGATTATCAAAGGTAACCTATTAGTGACCGATGCTGTTCCAAAATTGTTGTCTCGGGACTTAAAATCAGAAGATTTCTAACAAAAATGCTTTATTAAGCCACCAAAGAAGGCTATATTTGAACATTTATTTGCATAATTGACTTGAATTTGATAAAATAAAGCCATCATATAAGGAGGATAAATAATGAATAAAACAGAACTTATTGCAGTTATTGCTAATCGCGCACAAGTGACCCAAAAAGTTGCAGAAGATGTACTTGCAGCATTCACTGATACCGTTTCAGAAACTCTCGGCAGACGTGAAGAAAAAGTTGTTGTTACTGGATTCGGTACATTTGAAGTAAGACATCGTGTTCAAAGAACTGGTAAAAATCCAAGAACTGGTGAATTAATCACAGTTCCTGCACAAAAAACTCCAGCATTTAGAGCTGGAAAACTCCTCAAGGAAGCAGTTAAATAAGAATGAATTAAAAGGTGCTTATCTATGATAAGTGCTTTTTTTTCTTAATTTTTTGAATTTGATATAAAATAGAGTTGAAGAGGTGGTTTTATGAATGTATTCATTAAAGCTTCTGAAAACGATTTAGAATATGTCAAACTCAATATGACGCATCTTGAGATGACGGATGAAAAAAGAAAGAGTTTATTACATTATGCCGTCATAGGTTCTGCGATGGATGTTCTAAATTATTTATTTGATCAAGACATTAATGTGAATTTAACTGATCAGCATGGAGAAAGTGCCCTTTTTGATTGTGCAAGAAAAGGGAAACTAGAACTTGCTAAAAAACTGATTTCACGATTTGCATCAGTAAATATTGAGAATCGTCAAGGCGAGTTACCCATTCATTTAGCCGCACAAAAGGGTAATCTAGACATGATTAGATTGCTGATAGAATCAGGTTCCTTTTTAAATAAAAAGACGATGGAAGATAAGCTTCCAGTCCATTATGCAATTCAAGGTGGACAAACAGAAATCGTACCCTACCTTTTAACACAAAGTAAACAATCGTGGTTTATGAAAGATACATATGGTAACACATTATTACACCATGCAGCAAAAACATCGAATGTTCGATTGATTGAGATGTTACTTAATCAAAATCTCGATCCTAATGCTTTAAATTCACAATTTGAAACACCAATCTTTAATGCCATACGTTTTGGATCGATTGAAACGATTCGCTTGTTACTGGCAAGCGAAGCCTATTTGGATATTAAAAATCGGAGATTTGAATCACCACTAGATACGGCAATGATTTTTGGTAAACAAGAAATAGCAGAATATTTAAATGAATATATGCAAACACCAAAATATGAACGCCTTATTCAAAGACAAGCACTCGCAGTGGCAGTTTTAAATCGTGATCATGTTGTTTTAAGAAAACTGATTGAAAAAGATATACCAATGAAAAAAGACCGTTTACAAAAAACAGCCTTAGATTATGCGAAAGAATATAATTTATCTCTTTGTGTTGGATTGCTTAGAGATGTACATATTAATGGAAATGATGGTTCTTAAGCACCCTTCATTTGGAGTGCTTTAATATAGAGTAGGGACATGAGATTTTATCTTATGTCCCTATTTTTATAGAATAAATAAAATACCCAATACAGCAATCAAATTGGACAAGATATGAACAACCATTGGGGCCAATACATTTTTATCATTTTTAATGTATATGAGTCCAAATACGATACCCATAACAAAATATGCAGATCCATTGACAAGGGCAGATGCGATGGATGGTTCTGAGACAAGATGAATGGTACCAAAGATGACGCTTGAGACGATTAATCCAGTTATGTTTTTTTGAAATATTCCAAATATGGCTTTTCTAAAAATAAGTTCTTCGATGATTGGGCCAAATAAGATTGCTGAAATCATCATCAGAATCGTTCCATCAGATTGTAGCGCAGCGATAATGGTTAGTTGATTGAGTGATTCACTAATGGGAACATTTAAGGCATCACTTAAGAAATTTGAAATAAAATTGGATAATATATTACCTAGAATCAAATAAAGATATCCGACAGCAATGATAATGAACCATTCTTTTTTTCTTGATTTAAACGATTCAAAATCATCGGACAAATCTTTCTTTAATAAAAATAAAATAGGAGGAAGCATCGCTAAATAAATCAAGAAATTAGCTAAAGCACTTGAAAAATCAGATAAGGTTGTGATTGGTCCATCAATTGGTTCATAGGGTGCTTCAAAAAAGGAGGGAAGTAATTGATCTTCACCAGCGTATATATGAATCATTGGACCACTTTCTGTCCAAGATGATAATGTTTGGTTTTCTGAGAATATGTTTAAAAGATTAGCTTCATTAAGTACGAGAATGCCATCAATTTCTATGATGAGTAGATCTTGATAGTGAGTGTTTGTCGCACTAACGAAAACCGTATAACCTTGATAGTCACCTATTTGAATGATACGTTCTTCATAAGTTGGTAGAAGTAAATCAATACTTTCTTGTTCGAGGATTGCAATACCTGAACTATCTGCTGAAACAGCACGAATCAATAAATCATTTTCAGAATAGGTTTCTCTAAAAGAGTCTATGCCCATAAAGATTGTAAAAATAACGGAACCTAATACAAACATCAGTAGAACATAGACAAATAAAGCCGTAAAATAATTAGCGCTTCGATTCGGCTCTGGTTGGTTCTTTTTTTTATGTTGATGTGCTTCTTTTAATAGATCTTCAAATTCTAAGATTTCGTTTTCATTTGCCATAATTTCACCGCTTATATTATACCTTAAAAGTATTTGAATCATACATTTAAGGCAAAATATGTGATAAGATAAGAGAGAAAGAAATGACTGGGTGAGATGATGGTAGAAATTCTTGTGGCAAGTCAAAATCAAAAAAAATGTCGTGAATTAAAGATGATGCTTGAAAATGATCATATCCGTGTCATATCCTTAAAAGATTTGAATGATTCGGATGATGTGATTGAAGACGGTTCATCATTTTTTGAAAATGCACTCATTAAAGCTAAATATTTTGCTAAAAAACATCATAAAATAACGATTTCTGATGATTCTGGTTTAGAAGTTTATGCACTAGATAATCAGCCAGGTATTTATTCTGCGCGATATTCTGGGTTAGGTGACGATGCAAACAATCAAAAGTTATTAAAAGAGATGGAAAATAAAACAGATCGAAGAGCAAGATTTGTAAGCTCGATTGTCATCTATTTACCGAATGACCAGTACTATCATTTTCAAGGAACCATTGAAGGTGAAATTTTATATGAACTCAGAGGCCATCAAGGTTTTGGTTATGATCCGTTGTTTTATGTGAAAGCATATAATCAAACATTTGCAGAGCTTGATATAATAATTAAAAATCAGATTTCGCATCGTGCCAATGCCTTATTTCAGTTAAAGGAGTCACTCGATGAAATTATTAATTACAAGTGATGTTCATGGAAGACTTGAGGATTTAAAGGATGTCATCAAAAAACATGTGGATTGTGATCTGCACTTGAACGCAGGAGATATGTCTTTGGATCCAAAGTATTATGAACCTTTAAATATTGTTACAGTCAAAGGAAACAATGATTTTGGCGTTGATTTACCATTCGAAAGAATTATTGAAGTAAAAGGATATAAAATTTTATTGACTCACGGACATAAAGAATCTGTTAAATTCGGGCTAACTCGATTAAAATTAAAAGCGAAACTTCTTGGTGTCAATCTTGTGATATTTGGTCATACGCATCAAAAATATATGGAAATGGACCAAGGAATTTTGTTTATTAATCCTGGCGCATTATCTGGCGGTCATAGAACATACGCCATCTATGAAAATCAAACCGTCACGTTTTTGGGACTCTAATATGGAACACGAAAAACTTATCAAAAAACAGGCAGCTAAAGCATTTAAAGTGAGTGAAGATGATGTCATTGTCAAACATCGTTTTTTAGGTGGTATGAGCCATTTGACATATCACATTCAAATCCATGGTGTTGATTATACTTATCGAGTAATTGGGAAAGATGGGAATCTTTTTGTTGATCGAAAGATTGAATATCAAAATCTTAAAACGATTGAACCTCTAGGGTTATGTAATGAAACGGTTTATTTTGATGTTGTGAGCGGTGAGAAAGCAGCGAAATATGTTGAGGGTACACCTCTTTCTCAGTTGGATTATAAACCTTATCTACCTCACATTGTGAAGGTTTTAAAGAAATTACATCATACCTCACTTAAGCCAGCCTCAGATTATGGTTTAATTGATCGATTAAATTTATATGAAACATATACAAACAATTTATCTGATCAATATTTGGCATTAAAAAAAGCATGGATTGAAATTTATGAAAATGAACGTCAACATCAACCTAAAGTTTTTTGTCATAACGATGCTCAAAGATCGAATTTTGTCATCGCACCAGATAAAATTTATTTACTTGATTGGGAGTATGCGGGTTACAATGAGTTTTATTATGACATTGCAAGTTTTGGAAACGTCCAATTTGAAGATGCTTTAGAACTTTTAGATGTATATCTTGAGAGAGAAGCAACCAAGGAAGAAAAAAATTTGGTTCGTTTTTATCGAATGTTTCAAGCACTTCAATGGCACCAAGTCGCATTAAGAAAAGAAATTATTGGTTTATCGCCTGTTTTACATTTTGACTTTAAAATGCTTGCTGAAAAGTACTTAAACTTAGCTCAAAAGCTTTATGATGATATAAAGGGATGAGATTATGCGATTAAGTGACATTCTACATTTACCAAAGGATGCACACAGTTTACCGATTATCAAATCTTATTTAGAACAACCGCTTACTCATAAGGAGTATCAAGCGGCTTTTGGGCTTTATTTTGAAATTGCTAATTTATTAGAACTTTATCATGTTGTATTTGAAGAAGGTATTGGATTGATTGATGAATTTGATGCTCAATCTTCAACTGAATATTTACCAAAACTATACCATGAGATTTTTTATGCCTGCTTAAAGCTTAAACGATACGAAGATGCTAAATCGTTACTAGAAAAATATCGACATGCACTACCGGTGATGAAACAACATTTAGCGCTTCAAGATGAAATTCAGTATAAAAAAGCACTTCAATTACCAATTACTGATGAATTAAATCGATTATTAAATGATCAAGTGACAGATGATGTGAAAGTGAATGCACTTTATGAACTCTACACAATTTATCTCAATGATCATCAAGATGACTTAGCACTTAACACATTGGATGAATTGGATAAATTTGACCATGTATATAATTTGGATAAGGAAAGACTTGAGATTTATTTACGATTAGATCGACAAGAAGATGTTTTAAAAAATGCACTTGATATGTTGAAAAATAAGGTCAATACAATTGATGCTGTTTATGCGTTAATCAGTGTGTATTTTAAACGTGGAGAATACCATAAAGCATCGTCAATTGAGGCGGAATATGAAGACCTAATCGATCAACAAGACGATAATTTTAAGTTAAAAATATTTCCTTTAATTATTGATTTATATAAAAAGATTGATAGTAAATTTTCAATTGACCTATATCAAAAAAAGTTAAAAGTCGTACAAAAAAGAGAAGAAAAAAAACCTAAAACTGAAAAAGTAGTCATTGAAGAAAATGAGAAAGAAAAAGATGTAGTTGTGATTGAAAAAATTACGCCTAAAACAAAAAGATCACATCCATCCATTCTTCAATTTGAATTAGCATATGATTTCATGCATTATGCTCATGAAATTGATCAACAACTGATTTTAAGAGATTATTTAAGAGCATTTTTTATGCATGTTGAACCACATATCAATTTTAAAGAGTGTTTCATTTACTTAAATGAGGGTTCGCCAAATTTCTTTCACTACAAAAAAGAAAGACTATATGATAAAGATTTACCCGCACACCGTATTGAACATTCCATCTTAAGTCATATGATTGAAACAAACAATGAAATTATCGAATCAACACAGACATTAAAGTGGCAAAAAAACATTATTACAGATCAAGATTATAATGAAGATGTAGGATTCATTGATGCATTTCCATTATCGTGTGGTGGAGCATTTGTTGTTTATTTTGAAAAAGATTTAGGTGATCCTGGCCAATTTTATGATATTTTAAAGCTCATAAGTGCAATCATTGATGGCCATTTAATAGAAGAAAAAAGGCTTGAAGAAGCGAAAAGAGATCGCAGATATTATCAAAGAGCTTTTAATAGTCCAATCTTTTATTATCGAGAGCTTACACAAACAAAATCAACTTATAATGATCAAGCAATGGAGTTATTCCAAGTTGAGAAACATCATCATATTGAATTATTTTTAAAAGATGTAAGTTATGAACATATTCATTTATACAAAGAAGCATTATCTAACCTCTTTAGTCATGTTGGTGAAACAAAATCAATCAGTTATAAATATCAAGAAAAATATATTTATGAAAAGATGTATAGCTTGAAAAAGGGAGATGAAGTCATTATTATGAGTACATTTAATGATCAAACAGAAAACATTAAGGCGACTCAAGACTTAATCAATAAAGCAACACATGATCAAACTTCAGGATTAGCAAATATGAATGCTTTGGAATCAGATTTGAATGAATTGATTCAAGATAAGGCGAGCTTTATTTTAATCGAACTTGAACATGATTTGAAACAAATTTATGGCAATGAAAAGATGATGCAATATTTCCGTGAATTTGGACAACAAGCCAAGAAATTTTTTGATGATGGTAAGACTTATCGAACGGATTATCGCCAAATATTAGTTGTGATTCCAAATAATGACATAAGAACAGTAACAAAAGTTATTAAAGATTATTTGAAGTTTATAGAAAATTATCAGTCAACAGTTTTAAAGTATGAAAAATTCCAAGTAAATATGGGCGTTTTAAGATATCCAGTAGTAACGACTGAAAAAGATCTTCAAAAAATTATGAGATTTTTAAATATTGCGCTTGATAAAGCGAAAAGAGATCGTGAAGAGAAATTTGTTTTCTTTGTTTTTAGTGATTATGAAGATGAACTATTTGAACAACAAGTTATTGACCAGCTAAATCTTGCGATTGAAACAAAATCATTAGGGCTCATGTTTAATCAATTAACCGATATTAAGAAAAATCGTGTTTGGCAATATGAGAGTGAATTAATCATTCCTAATTTATCAGTCGATGGAAAATATTTGATTGCCATTGCGAAAAAACGTAATCGTTTAGTTGACCTTGAGCGTTATCATATTGAAAGAGTTTGTCAATTCTTAAGTGAACTTGAAAAAGAAACAGAAAGATTGATCAAAGTGACCATTCCAATTTCAAAAGAAACTTTCTTAGATCCAACATTTAATCCATATATTTTAGGCATTTTTAAAACATATGGTATTCCTGTCGAATTTGTGCGTTTAAAATGTGATATGGAATTAAGACCAAATCATTATGCACCACAAATTCAAGAATTGATTGATCACGCGATTGCACTGGATACTACATCACTTGAAATGGCATTAAATTACCCATTTCATGCTCTACATCTCGATATTAAAAAAGATTCGGATAAATGGCAAAATTATGTCGTAAAAGTGAAAGAACTTTTAGAAACATATCATATGGCTTTGGTCATTCGAAATGTCAAATCTAGAGAGCAAAAAGAAGCACTTGATCATTTAGGCATTCAATTTATTGAAGGATCAATCTATAAAGAAATTAATGATCGAGCATTGATTGAAAAAATCAAGGAGAGTCTATGAGTTTAGAAAGTCTACGCGCTTATGTCAAGGAAATCGAAAAAGATGAAAGAAATAGTCATGGTTATCGTGCCCATGCATCTTTTTTGATGCTTGAACACGTCGATTTAATGGTTGAACGATATTTAAAGGAAAAGCAAATTGAACGTGGAGCGATATTACTTGATGTGTTCGGACTTTTACAAGGGTTATTTGTTGCAATTGATGCACTTTATGATTTATCCATCGGACTCACACGTTATAAATACCCAATTAACATTAACCAAAATAAAATTCTTCATGAATTAAAATACATTAGAAACGATATTGTCGGGCACCCGACGCATCGCACTTATCCAAATGGTGGTATGGGTTTTTCAATTTTAGATACCAGTATTTTATCCAAAGAAAAAATGACTTATAAAACATATATTTATGAAAAGAATACACTAAAAATTGAGACTAAAGATGTTCTATTTGAGCCATTAATTGCTCAATATAAAAAAGAAAAATTAGTTGTTTTAAAAGATATTGAACGTTATATTAAACACGATCAAGCGACGACTGATATTCCAGAACAACTTGCGATATTCCATGAAACACTCAATGAAGAGTCTTTATATCAAATTATAGAGGAATTTAAAAAGACGTATGAATTTGATGAATCATCATCACATCGATTTTTATGGCGATCAAATTTGTTGTTACAATTATTGTCATGGCAAGAAGAAGATGATGATTTGAAAGAAATTTTACTTTATATGATGAAATTTCAGGCAGCGAAGCTCTACGATATGGCACTTGACATGGAAGATCGGAAGCAGAAAGCACTTTATGCACCCATACCAAAGCTTTTACATGGATTTTATAAATTTGTAAGAAAACATGAAAAGATTATCTATCCGCTCATGAAGAATTTAAACGATGCGGGACATCCACTTCATCAATCTGATTTAGAGGGAATTTTATCGATGAATCCGAATGATGATGCTTATAAATTATTACAATTTTTTAAAGCACAAACAAATCCAGATCGCAGATTTTTAATTGGGTCAATTTTAAGAGCCTATCGACCTAAATCTTAGAATATATGCTATAATTAACCTTGAGGTGAAAAACCATGGCATGGAGTAACGAAACATATCTTATTGGTGAAAAAGTTAAAGTTGAAAATGAAAAAGGATTTGGTGTTATAACACGTATTGATTTAGAACGTGGACTAGTTTACGTATTATTTAAAAGAATGCGTGAAGAAGCTTACCCATATCCTGAAGCTATCGAACAGGGAATTTTAAAACCCGAGGTTCAGAAGAAATAACACATTTTTGTGTTCTTTTTTTATGAAAATGTGGCTAAAATTTAAGCGATTTTGGATTCATTTTTTTATCATCGTGTGGGAAGTCATCAAATCGATGAAATCAATCCGAGGGTTGATTTCACTTTTCATTTCATACATGATTTTTCAAGGATGGGCGGTACTTTTTGTCATTTTTGGTAATGCATGGATGAAAGGGATTGGAGCTGCGGTCATTACCTTTTGGTTTGGTCCTGGAACACCAACAATTCCAATCATTTTAATTGTTGCTTTATTTATCCAACGATACTTATTACTTGATCGATCAAATCAAGTCCATTTAAAAGATAAATGGATTGAATTGAATCAGAAATACGGAGAAAAAAATAAATCAAATAAGGAGTGAGAGTCATGTTATTTGAATCATTTGAATTAAAAAATCTTAAACTTAAAAATCGTATTGTCATGCCGCCAATGTGTATGTATAGTGCAGACACAGAAGGATTTGCCAATGATTTCCATATCTCACATTATGGATCAAGGGCGATTGGTGGTGTTGGATTAATCATCCAAGAAGCAACCGCGATTGACCCTGATGGTAGAATCTCCATCAATGATCTGGGGATATGGAGGGATGACCATATTCCTGGTTTAAAAAGAATTGTCGATGTTATCCATCAGCATGGTTCTGTGGCAGGAATTCAAATCAATCACGCAGGTAGAAAAGCAAAAGTTGAAGATCCCATTGGACCATCTGCGATTACTTATGGGGGAGAATATATTACGCCAAGAGAAATGACACTTGATGATATTAAAAAAACTGTATATGATTTCAAAATGGCTGCGAGAAGAGCACAAAGTGCAGGTTATGATTTATTAGAATTACATGCAGCACATGGCTACTTACTTTTTCAATTTTTATCGCCCATTTCAAATCATCGAAAAGATATTTATCAAGACGGCAAAATACTCTTAAAAGAAGTGGTTGAAGCCGTAAGAACTGAATGGCCAAAAGAAAAAGCACTCTGTATTCGCATCAGTGCTTATGAATATGTCAAAGAAGGTGTTACACCTGAAATGATGGCCGATGCCATCAATAGTGTTAAGCACTTAGGTGTTGATATCATTGATGTCAGTTCAGGTGGGAATGTTTTAGTAAAGATCAATGCTTTTCCAGGTTACCAACTTCATTTAGCGAAAAAAATAAAAGATTTGACAAAACTTCCTGTGATGGGCGGAGGATTGATTACAACCCTCGAACTCGCTCAATACGCTGTTTCATCGCTTCAAACTGATTTGGTCTATTTAGGCCGTGTCTTATTGAGAGAACCTTATCTAGTTATCAATCAATTTAAGGATTTTGGAGTAGAACTTGAATACCCTAAACCCTATATTCGTGGAAAGAAATAAAACATGATTTCATGAAGTCTTTCTTTCATGAATGCTTTTGTGCTACAATAGGTTTGACAATTTTGTCAAAGAGGTTACTATGAAATATATTGCACATCGAGGATACTCTAGTAAGGCTCCTGAAAATACGGTACCATCCTTTACTCTTGCTGGTGAAAAACAGCGGTTTTATGGTATAGAATGTGATTTATATACGACGAAAGATGGACAGTTCGTCGTTTTTCATGATGAAAATTTAAAAAGAATGACAGGTGTTGATGGCTCTATCATGGATTATACATTTGATGAAATCATGGCAATGAATATCATCAAAGGTCCGAAAATCAAACAATATTCAACTCTAAAAATTCCTACGTTTGAAGAATATATTGAAATTTGTACATATTATGATAAAACAGCAGTCATTGAAATTAAAAAGATACATGATATTACACAGTTAACTCAACTCATTGAAATCATTGATAATCATCCAGGTTTAAAATCAATTGTGATTTCATTCAATTTGAATTATTTAAAATATATTCGAGCAATTTCCAATTGTGAACTACAGTTGCTTACCGATACCATCAATGATGAAATCATATATGAATGTCGAGTGAATCAATTGGATCTTTCGATGCCAAAAGAGTTGATTCATAAAGATTTAGTGAAACAATTAAAAAAAGAAGGATTTAAAATTGGGACATTTACTGTTGATGATTCTAAAATGGCACTTGAATTTGAAAAATTAAAAATTGATTATCTAACAACGAATAAATTATAAAGGAGACTTACTATAATAAGTCAAGCAATTAATGAGATTAAATAGTAAAAGACCTCACATGGAAGCCTAATTGTGTTTATGAA
>JAFGTQ010000010.1 GCA_016934015.1 Acholeplasmataceae bacterium
AGTATTCATGAAGCATCATGTCCATTTAGCTGGAATAGCGTTTGCAACCATTTTTGGATTTACATTTATGTTCTCTAAAGTTGCATTAGACTATGTGATACCAATTGGATTAATCGCATATCGTTTTTTGATAGCAATTATTGTTTTGGAAATCTTGAGATGGTTTAAAGTGATTCATATTCGATTTGAGAAAAAACATTTTAAGCATTTATTTTTAGTTGCACTTTTTCAGCCTATCCTATATTTTATTTTTGAAACGTTTGGCATAAGATTAACAACAAGCGGTGAAGCTGGGATGATGATTGCACTCATTCCTATTTTTGTTACAATTCTATCATCTATAATTTTAAAAGAAGCACCAAAAAAGATTCAAATTTTCTTTATCTTACTCAGTGTCTCTGGTGTACTCTTTATTCAAATTATGAAGTCATCTTCTGGTCTTGATGTCAATCTTTTGGGCCTTTTATTACTTCTTGGAGCGGTTATATCTGCAGCGTTATTTAATATTGCATCTCGAAATGCTTCAAAGACACTCAAACCATATGAAATTACCTATTTTATGATGTTAGGTGGTGCGATTGTATTTAACTTCATGTATATAATACAATTATTTATTGAATCGAGAGTTAGCGATTATATAACGAATTTGTCACACATTGAATTATTAGTTCCGATTTTGTATTTAGGTGTTATTGCATCGATTGGTGGTTTTTTCTTAGTGAATTTTGCGCTTTCAAAAGTTCCCGCACATGTCTCATCAATCTATGCAAATCTATCAACTATTGTTGCGATTATTGCTGGTGCATGGTTACTTCAAGAAAAACTTTATTATTATCATTTCATTGGAGCAATCATGATTATTGTTGGTGTTTATGGTACCGTCAGATTTAACATGGGAAGTCAAAGAATTAAGATTAAGGAGTAGCCAAATGGAAGAAAAAGATTTATTTTTACCCATAAAAAGCTTACTCGAAAATCAAGGATTTGTTGTTAAAGGTGAGGTTAATGATATAGATATTTTAGCAGTTAAAGATGATTTTATGCTTGCAGTTGAACTTAAGACAAAAATCACTTTAAAACTAATCTATCAAGCGATTGAACGTTTTAAAATTTGCGAAAAGGTTTATTTAGGGATACCAGTTGAAGCTATTAAAAGTCATCAAAAAAATATGAAGTCTTTTGTATTACTTTTAAAGCGTTTAAATTTAGGATTGATCATCGTTAAAAAAAACAGAGCAGAAGTTTATCTCGATGCTTTAGAATATGATGTAAAAAAAAGTAAAGAGAGAAATCAAGATAAGAAAGTTAAAACTCGAAAAGAGTTTAGTTTAAGAGAAAACACAGATGTTTTAGGTGGGACAAAAGGTATTCAGATGACTTATTATAGAGAACAAGTGATTCAAATTGCTAAAGTTATAGAGATACATCATACGGCATCCCCCAAAATGATTAAAAGTGAAACACATATTGAAAAAACATCGAGTATATTACAAAAAAATTATTATGGGTGGTTCAAAAGAATTGAGCGTGGACAATATCAACTTTCAGAAATTGGAATAAATGAACTTAAAAATTTATCACATATATAAACAAAAGACACTGACCCAGTGTCTTTTTAATCATTTAATACGATTGATTCGATTGGAGTATAGGTTAATTTCCCGTAAACTTGGTGGCTGTGAAACAAGGTGACGGTTGTAATCTTTTGTTCTATTGATATCAAAGGCAAAGTAATAGGCTTGTCATCTTTAAAAATTACTCGTCTTGCTAAAGTGATATGAGGTTTGAAATTGTTTTGATCGGTATTTATTGGGATAGACTTAATTGCGGAATCAACTTTTTTATACAATTTATTTAGTATTTCTTTCCCATCAGTGACGCCTGCCCATAAGATATGTTCTTGGTTTCTAACAAATGAACCAATTCCTTGAATTTTAATCATAAATGAAGAAAATTCTTTTAAATTATCTTCGAGAGATTCCATGATTTCATCAATAAATGAAGGATTGACTTCACCCAAAAACTTTAACGTTAGATGTAAATTGTTATCATCCGTCATATGATATTTTATTGAATTTTGTAGCCATATTTCTTGAAGTTTAACTAGTTCTTGCTTAACTCTTAAGTCCAAACTAATTCCAATGAAGAGTCTCATCTCATAACCTCTATTTCTTATAACTTTATTATACATGAAGATACAATTGTTCATCATTCTTATAGATAGAGTATGGTATAATAAGAAAAAACAGATAGGTGATTTTATGCATCCAAAAAGAGTCATCATTATTGGTGGCGGAGCGAGTGGTATGATGGCCGCTTTATCTGCACGGAAAAACAGCGCTGATGTGACGATTATCGAACGTAATCATAAATTAGGGAAAAAGATTTTAGCGACAGGTAATGGCCGTTGTAATTTTACGAATGTAGATGCTACACCTAACAATTATAATCATCCGGATTTTGTTAATTCCATATTCGAACAATTTAGTGTTGATAAAACCATTTCGTTTTTTAAGCAACTCGGTATATATCCCAAAATAGAAGATGAAGGTAAGACATATCCACTTTCTGAGCAAGCTTCATCTATCAATATGCTTTTCGAGGAAGAAATCAAACATCAAAAAATTCATGTAGTTTATGAAACATTCGTTAAAGAAATCACAAAACAAGGTGATGTTTTTCAGATAAATACAGATAAAGATACTTATACTGCAGACCGAGTTATTCTAGCGACAGGTGGAAAAGCACTTCCTCAATCCGGAAGCGATGGGAATGGTTACTTTTTATCCGAATCATTAGGGCATCATATCACAGATGTTTATCCATCACTTGTAAAATTAACATTAGATAGTCCGTATTTAAAACATTTGGATGGTGTTAAATTTAAAGGCACTGTTGAACTTCTAGATTATAAGCAAATCATCCAATCTGAATTCAGTGATGTATTATTTACTAAATATGGCGTAAGTGGCCCAGGAATTTTACAACTATCTCGAAAAGCAAATGAACTTATCCATCAAAACAAAGATGTATGGATTAAAGTAATTATTATCAATTACATCGAAAAATTAGATGTGATTGAGCGGATGAAGGATATGAAAGATCGGCAAATCAAGCATTTTTTAACCGGGCTTATTCATCATAAACTTATTGATCCTATTTTAAAGGAAACAAAAATACCAAAAGATAAAATTCTTCAAGAGTTAACAAAAGAAGAAAGTAGAAATTTATTATCTATTTTATTTGATTGGCGATTTAAAGTTACTGGAAGTAAAGATTTCACAGAAGCACAAGTAACTGCTGGTGGTGTTCGAATTGATGAAATTCATGCACATACACTAGAGTCGAAAATTATGCCTAAACTTTATTTTACAGGTGAAATTTTAGATATCGACGCATTATGTGGTGGATTTAATTTACAATGGGCATGGTCGAGTGGCTATGTTGCTGGTTATCATGCGTCCATGTAATTATTTTGTAATTATATAATGAAATCAACTATATATAAACTTAATACTGATAAAGTAGGTGTTAGAAGATGAAAAGGGTTAGAATTTTAACCTATAGTTCTTACATTCTTGCTTTTATAATACTGGTTTTTGGCATACCATTTTATTTTGGTTATGGAAATCCTTTACCTTTTCTCGAAGAAAGTTACACACTGGCTGACAACATATGGTTAATTGTCATGCCACTCGTATTCATTTTTGCCATACTTGGTATTAAATGGAAAAAGATTTCAGGAATCATTTTGATTTTACTTATTTTAATTGCTCAAATCATTTCTTTATGGGTTGATGAAGAAATTGTATGGGTGATGATGGTTCCAATATTACTTGGTGTTTTATATATATGGGATGAATATTTAGAACATAAAAACTAATTTTAAGGAGATCATGAATGGATATTATTTTAAGTGTTAAAGACCTCGTCAAATATTATGATTCACTTTGTGCAGTTGATCATATTTCATTTGATGTCAGAAGAGGCAGTTTGTTTGCTTTTTTAGGACCTAATGGAGCTGGAAAGTCGACCACTATAAACATGATTACCACCTTACTTGATAAAACGGAAGGTGAAATTTTGCTTAATGGTAAGACCAATCAAAAGTATTTTAGAGAAAAAATTGGTGTTGTATTTCAGTCCAATGTATTAGATGATTATTTAACCGTTAAAGAGAATTTGTTACTTCGTGGATCGCTATATTTGGATTCAAAAAAGGAAGCATTATCTCGATATGATGAACTCTCTAAGTATTTACATTTATATGAATTCGAAAACCAAAAGTTTAGAACACTCTCAGGTGGTCAAAAAAGACGAGCTGAAATTGCTCGAGCTTTATTTTCAAACCCAGAAATATTATTACTAGATGAACCTACAACCGGACTTGATCCAGAAACGAGAAGTCTTGTTTGGGACGTTATTAAAGATCTCAAAGAAAAGAAAAACATTACCATTTTTTTAACAACTCATTATATGGAAGAAGCTGCAAATGCAGATCATGTGGTGATCATTAATAAAGGCCAAATCATTGTTCAAGGAACTCCTGCAGCATTAAAAGAAAAATATAGCCATGATCGGTTAAAAATTGTTCCTAAAGAAAAACCATTATTTATCAAAACTCTTGAAGAACAAAACATATTATATGAAAAAATTAGTGATGAATTTGTTTTCCATGTGAATGAAACGGAAGATGCACTTCATTTGATTAAACTTTTCAGTGAAAACATCAAGCAATTAGAAGTGGTTAAGGGATCAATGGATGATGTGTTTATTAAAGTTATTGGAGGTGAAAGAAATGTATAGTTTGATTTCACTGACAAAACGTCATATCTTAATTTTTTTAAGAGATAAAACAGCTGTATTTTTCTCATTTTTAAGTGTTTTAATTCTATTAACTCTTTATTTTCTATTTATTGGACGCCAATTCACTTCAGGATCTGAGCTGGATTTACTTGATGATAATTTAAAAACATATTTAGTTGCTGGAGTCATGATGGGTGGTGTCATCGTGATTAATACAATGTCTTTATCGTTAGGTATGATGGGAAGTATTATTAATGACATGGAATATCGTAGACTTGATGGATTTTTAGTAACACCTGTGAAACGATATAAAATTATATTAAGTTACTACATCTCTTCCATTATTGTGACGACAGTCCTTACATTATTTATGTGGGCATTAACTATCTTATATGTTGGTGTTTTTTCTGGATATTGGTATTCGGTTGGAGCAATTTTACTAGCGTCACTCTATATTTTCCTATTTACATTTATATCCTCTTCAATGATGATATTCATAACAACACTTCTAAAATCTGTTAATGCTTTTGGTACGATGTCGGGGATTTTAGGAACTCTTATTGGATTTGTGAGTGGTATTTATATGCCCCTTGTCGTTCTTGGAAAATCCATGGCATATGTTGCATCACTTGTTCCATTTACCCATATGGCTATTATTTTAAAGAATGTATTATTAAAAGGGCCTTACGAAGAATTGAGTGCAATTGTACCTAGTGAAGCTATGGAAGAAATTAGTATAGTATATGGGACAACAGAGATTGGAATTTTAGGAACCGATGTATCCATGATATGGATTATGCTCGGTTCAGTCTTATTAGCTATGGCCTTACTTTATTTTGCTTATCGAAGACTTAATCAGAAAATGGGGAAATAACTCAATTTACATATTTTTTACATAAGTCTTACGGAGATTTGGTATCTCCGTTTTTTTTATTTTTATATACTAGTTACGTGAAACAAAAAATATAGTTTTTTATACAAAAGGATAACATCAGAAACAAAAGCTGGGTTTATAGAAGTTATCAGATTTGCATCACATTAGTTTAAAGCTGTTTTTAAATAATCCAGCATATAGACCTCGTGGTCTTTTCTTGCTTGAAAGAGGAGGATTATGCAACCTATAGATAATCCAGTGATTAAACTAAATGTGATTTCGATGGATGAAAGAACATCAATTCTAAGAATTTGTTGCTATAACTAAAACCATAGATTTCGTGGTAGAATTAATAATAACTACTTGATTATCATCGTGAAACACAATATGTAACAAGAAACACTTATTGAAATCAATAACACTTTCTTCTCAACGAGTGAACTCGTTGAATATAGCAACACTTCAACTCTATTTTTTACACCACAATATAAAAAGACCGAAGTTTATATACTGGTCGATTTGGATAGGAGAATATTATGGCCTTAAGAAGTACATTAATTGAATCACTAGAAATCTTAAAAAAAGATGTAGCGATGATGGCAGATCTTGCATTATCAAATATTCGAGAAGGGCTTTTTGCATTTAAAAATAATGATCAAGAACTCGCAAGAAAAGTCATGGCTAAAGATTCTGAAGTTGACAAATACGAAGAGGAAATTGCAAAAAAAGCTATTCAAATCATATGGAGAGAACAACCCTTAGCAAGTGATTTAAGACTTGTTACAGGTATTTTAAAACTCATCACTGATATTGAACGTATTGGAGATCATGCGAGTGATATTGCTGAAATGACCCTCCATCTTGATGATCAACGGAATAAGCGAATCATGCCAATGACATCTAAAATGGCAGAGATTGTTGAGAATATGGTGTTATCAAGCATTGAAGGACTAGTTCATGTTGATCAAGAAATTGCATTAAAAGTTATTGAAACAGACGACCTTGTTGATGATCTTTTTAATCAACTTATTCAAAAAATGACACATGAACTTAAAGAAGATAAAGTTGATCCGAATGAAGCGATTTACGTATTGATGGTTGCCAAATATTTTGAACGTATTGGTGATCATGCAGTGAATATTGCTGAATGGATTATATTTATGGTGAGTGGGAAACATAAAAATACGCCACTATTTTAGGAGGGCATTATGGCACTCATATACTTTGTTGAAGACGATCAGTCAATTTCATACATTATTCAAAAAACTTTGGATCATGCTGAATTAATGGGCTTGGGGTTTTCGAATGCTGAAGACTTTTTTAAGGCTTTTCGCGAAAGAAGACCTGATATGATATTACTAGATGTCATGCTACCTCAAGTTTCAGGTATTGATATCTTAAAAACCATTCGAAAAATTGATAATGATGTGCCAATTATGATGATTTCTGCTCTACAAAGTGAAATGGACAAAGTGATTGCTTTAGATTATGGGGCGGATGATTATATGACAAAACCCTTTGGAGTTTTTGAATTAACTTCACGAATACAGTCTAAACTTAGAAAACGACAATCCATGGAATCCTATTTTTATCAAGATCTCATTATTGATGATAAAAAACATCAATTGACGATTCATGAACATGAAGTTTACCTCACTCAAAAAGAATATGATATTTTAAAGCTACTTATCAAAGAAAATGGAAAAGTTGTTTCTAAAGAAACGATTTTTAAATTAGTATGGGATACAGATTTTATTGGTGAAAGTAGAACACTAGATATGCATATTAAATCTCTTCGTGAAAAGTTGAAGAATAATGATTCAAATGTCTCAATTAAAACAATTCGCAGTATAGGATACCAAGTTGAATGAGAAGAACATTAATAAGAAATAATATTATCATTTATGCCATTTCATTTGTTTTGTTTTTTGTTGTTGTCTCAGTTATTATTTACTGGTTCAATCAAAGAAAACAAGAAGAATTCATGCATTTTTTAATTGAAGAAGTTGAACTTTCGTACCTATCTTATGATGGTAGTGATAGTGATTTTGTTTTAGATTTTAAACAGGAAAATGATCGAAGAATCACAATTTTAGATGAAAATGGATTCGTTTTAGCAGATTCTCATGATGCAGTAGTAGGGACAGATAAAAGCCAAAGACCAGAAATAGTTAACTTAGGTAGTGTTGTAAGAAGACATTCAGCAACGATTGATGTTGATTTAATCTATACAGCAATTAGATTGGATGATGGGAACATTTTAAGAGTATCAATTCCACTAAAACCACAAGCAGAAACGTTTAATATCCTCTTTTTTTGGCTATTAATTAGTGGTGCATTTATGGTGATTTTAAATAGTATTATCTTAAAAAAAATGGGCGAAAATTTATATCAACCATGGATAAAGGTCAGAGATAATTTAATCATGTTAAGAGAAGGACGATACCAAGTCTTACCACCAAACACTCCCTATCCAGAAATTAATCAAATCATACATGAAATGAACACGATTAATCTGGCGACTGCAAAACATGTTGATGAAATAGAAGACTATCAATCACAATTAAGTCATATATTAAATGAAATGGATCAAGCTGTGTTACTTGCGGATCAAGAAGAAAATATCCTATTTTTTAATGATGATGCAAAAGCCTTATTCAAATTGCCTGATAAGCTCAATAATATAAAATCTTATCGATATATAAGAGAAGTAAAAATCAATGAGGCAATTTCATCGACAATTCAAGATAAAAAACTCAAATTCTTTGATCTTAAAATTCAAGGGAAACTATATGAAATTAGAGTTTTCCCTGTGACAATTCACATCAAAGATTACATTGCGACCGTGTTAATCACACTTAAGAATGTCACACATGAGAGAACGGTTGAAGCGATGAAAAAAGATTTCTTTTCTCATGCTTCACACGAGTTAAAATCGCCTCTCACGGCTATTAAAGGCTATGCTGAACTTATAGAATTCGGATTAGTGAAAGACGAAGAGATCAAGAAAGTTTCTCAAAATATTAATAAACAAGTCACGACTATGAATGCATTGGTCGAAGATATGTTAATGCTATCGAGATTAGAGAATATAACTGAGGAACCAAATGAAATGTGTTCATTGACTTCGATACTAGATCAAGTCGTTGAACAATTAAAACCTTTTGCGATGAAACAAAATATTGAATTGCAAGTTAATGCTGAATCTGTTGAAATGATATGTGATCAATTAGATATCTATAAGCTATTTAAAAATTTAGTTGAGAATGCTATTAAGTACTCTGATCTTGGAAAGAAAGTTGAAATCCAATTGACCCAAAAAAATGGTGAAGTAATATTTACTGTTAAAGATTATGGGATTGGTATTGCAGAAGAGCACCAATCAAGAGTATTTGAACGCTTTTATCGAATTGATAAGGGAAGAATTGATACAGGGACCGGCTTAGGATTAGCGATTGTTAAACATGTTGTTTTAAAATATCAAGGAAAGATACATCTAGAATCTGGATTAAGCAAAGGAACCAAGATTACAGTTGAATTGCCTATAAAATAAAAAAAGGGATCTTCTCCCTCATAATAAACATCATGGCAGGGGTAACAGGACTCGAACCCGTACCGACGGTTTTGGAGACCGCTGTGCTACCATTGACACCATACCCCTAGACGCATAAATAAGTATAGCATAATTAAAAGAGTAAAAGCAATCATTTAAAAAGAAAAAAAGATGGACTACTGTCCATCGTTTTCTTTAAATATTTCTGCATCAACAACTTCTTGATGTTCTTCATCTTTAGGATGTGCCATACGATAAGCAAAATCTTTTTTAGCACGTATTTTAATCATAACGTTCTTATGAAAAAAGAGTAAATAAGTGATAAGTATTATCATTAATCCATAGCCAATCATAGTTCGCCACATAATACCGTTGTACTCATTTAAATCAATACGAGTTGTTATTAAATGATAAGTTTCAATTTCACTTTCTGAAGGGAGTTCATCGGCGAATAGTGATCTTAAACTATAATCTTCAGGACTTATAATCATTTCATCATCTTTGACATAAGCACCTTCAGGGACAATTTCATTTGAAGCAATAAATAATGCTTTGGGGTCGTAAACAACTTGCTCATTTGTATCGGTGGTACCCATCTCAATTTTTACAGTTTTTACATTTGCTAGTAATCCCGTTTCTGGTACAACAAGTGAACCCTCAGTTTTCACTAAGAAAAGAACAGGAATATTACTACTAGGAAAATCTAAATTGGGATTATATTCCATTTGGATTTTATTTGCTAATGTGTCATTACCATCACTATCTCTTACGATCACTGAGTTTTGATCGAGTGTTACTGTTAGACGTATAATTGGATTTTCATTTGTCTTAATGTTGATTTTGTTTACATATAATAAAAAACCATCGACTCTTTCTTGTTCATTATCACTGTTTGTAATAAGAGCACCAATTGCATAAATATTTACATCAAACTGGTAATCGGGATCATCACTAGAAAAACTATAAATTGGTGTTTCTTGATGATAATCTATATCCGCAAGCGCATTGATTCCAATGAGATAATTCGCATTGTCATCAACATATGCTACCATATGTTCATCATAAAATTGTTGAAGTTTCGATTGATAAGCAAAAAACCAAATTTGTACAGTTAATAATAAAATAATGATAATATAAACCGTACGCCCTAACCATTTAATCATAATTTCACACCTTCCTTTACTAGGATACTTGATTGAAACCGCTATTACAACTGAAAGGGCATAAAAAACATAATTTCACTTTACAAAGTCAAAAATTATTGTATAATAATAATTGCGCTATCACACGGCGGCTGTGGCGAAGCGGTAAACGCATCGGATTGTGGCTCCGACATTGGAGGGTTCAACTCCCTTCAGCCGCCCCACTTAAATAAGATAGGCCCATAGCCAAGGGGTAAGGCAAGGGACTTTGACTCCCTCATCGTTGGTTCAAATCCAGCTGGGCCTGCCATCTTAATCATAAAGCTCGCTTAGGGCTATAGCCAAGCGGTAAGGCAGAAGGCTCTGACCCTTCGATCGTTGGTTCGAACCCAGCTAGCCCTGCCATACTTTAAGGGACATTAGTTCCTTTTTTTATTTAATTAAAGTAAAAATGAGAGATTTACTTCTAATATAGGCTAGGAGGTATTAATATGAAAAAATTATTTGTTTCAATGATTATTTTAATTGTTTTTGCAATGCTTTGTATTCAACCATCATTAGCCAATGAAAGTGAATTACCAGAAAATCAAAATTATTTGAATCTAAGCAATTTTGAAATGATTCCAGGGTATTCTCATATGGCAAAAACTATTCATCCAATTTATGTTATTCCAAATTCAACATATACTGTTGTTTTGGATTTAGGATTTATTGGACAGCATGAAATGTACTTAGGATCAGTAGGAGCGATAATTCAAGATGTTTCAACATCATCTACAAGTGAAAAGTTATTGTTAGCTGATTATCCGAACAATCGAGTCTATTTTGAATTTACACCAGTTTCATCCTACATTCATTTTCTAGAATTCCCTATGATACCAGAAAATTATAAAGCTATCATGTATCAAGGGACTTACCAAGATTTTACACGATATGAAACTTTTGCACATTCATCTACGATATCTAAATATTATGGTGTTGTTCCAATGGATTTTGATGATCAACTTTCTGATGATGCTGTGAAAAACTTAGTGACTGCAAAAAATCCTTTAAATCAAAGTATTCCTGTGACTATTGAAAGCACAAATTATCAACCGAGTGGCAATATGCCCGGATTGTATACGATGGTTTTAGTCGCGGGTTATCTTGATACCTATCATCGTTATGAATTGGATATCCGCGTATTTGATGTGACAAAACCTGTAATCCATGCACCTGCATCTATTGATGTTCCAATTAGTGAAAGAAAAACAATCGAAGAGATTAAGGCATTAATCACAGTGACTGATAATGTTGATACGTTATCTTCAACTAATCTAATCGTCACTCATGATACATATTCATCGGCGACACAAGTAGGTACATATTCAATGACGTTTGAAATAACCGATTCAAGTCAAAATACATCAAGCCTTACTGTTCCTATTGTGATCACAGATACTCAAGGCCCAGTGATTACAGGACCCAGTTCAATTTTCATTTACGCTACCGAACAACCACTGACAACAGAAAATATTATGAGTCGTTTTACAGCATTTGACCAAGAAGAAAATGTTTCAAAACCAATAACAATTATGACTAATTCGTATAATCAACAAACTATTCCTGGTGTTTATCAAATGAAATTTGAATCCACAGATAATATTGGGAACAAAACCTCATTTTATTTAAATGTCCATGTGATTGAAAATCGAGGACCAATATTTACTGCAAATGATTTGATTTTATCAGTAAGTGCAGCAAATCAAATGACAGATCAACAACTTGTTGATTGGTTTAATCAGCAGGCTAGCTTACTAGGAATTGAGACAAGTAATGTTAACATTTATTTTAATGAATATGAGAAAAATGTTTCTCTTGGTGGATCCTATTATGTTTATATGAGATATGAGCATGAAAACCAAGAACAAATTGCTAGAATACTCGTCAATGTGAAAGAAGGAAAAGATTCAAATTGGCTTTCAATTGGGCTAATTGGATTAGCAGTTATTTCAACAGGTGTGGGATTTGTAATGATAAAAAAAAGAAAATAATACATTTCTAAAAAAGAATTGACTCTTCTTAAAAAAAAGGGTATAATTCTTTTTGCGCGGGTGTGGCGAAATTGGCAGACGCACTAGACTTAGGATCTAGCGCCTTAGGCGTGCAGGTTCAAATCCTGTCACCCGCACCAACTACACAAAAAGACGACAAAGTCGTTTTTTTATTTCCTTTTTATAAGTTTTAGCAATAGCATGTGAAAATGTGAAAAGGTCTTATCTTTTGCAATTTATTCATGTATAATGAATGTGTTAAAGCAACCTTTCAAAAGGAGGGGTTTTAAAATGCTTTCTGTTGGACATAGAGTCAGTGATTTTGCATTACCTGATCAAGATGGAAAAATTCATCGTTTATCAGATTATCAAGGTAAAAAAGTTGTCATCTATTTCTATCCAAAAGACAACACCTCAGGATGTACAACTCAAGCATGTGCTTTCAGAGATCAATTTGAGGATTTTAAATCTCTTGATGTAATGGTGATTGGGATAAGTAAAGATAGTCCAAAAAGCCATCAAAAGTTTATTAAAGATTATGATTTGCCTTTCCTATTATTAAGTGATGAAAACTTAGAAGTCATTCAATCATTTGGTGTATATGTAGAAAAGAGTATGTACGGGAAAAAATACATGGGCGTATCAAGATCAACATTTGTTTTAGATGAAGATCATATAATCACACATGTAATTGAAAAGGCTTCTCCGAAAGAGAACGCATCAGATATATTAAAAATATTAGTTTAGAATAGATTTGGAGGGAGTATTTCATGGTAGCAAAAAAAGTTATTAAATCGATGGACGGTAATGAAGCTGCTGCATATTGTGCATATGCTTTTACAGAAGTTGCCGGTATTTATCCGATTACACCATCAACCCCAATGGCGCAATACGTAGACCTTTGGGCATCGGAAGGTAAAAAGAATCTTTTTGGAATGCCAGTTAAAGTTATTGAAATGCAAAGTGAAGCTGGTGCCGCAGGTACTGTTCATGGATCATTACAAATGGGTGTTTTAACTTCAACTTTTACAGCATCTCAAGGTCTTTTATTAAAGATTCCTAACATGTATAAAATCGCTGGTCAAATGCTGCCAGGTGTTATTCATGTGGCTGCACGTAGTATTGCTGCGCAAGCATTATCCATTTTTGGTGACCATCAAGATGTCATGGCTGCACGTCAAACAGGATTCGCAATGATTGCGTCATCCTCTGTACAAGCTGCAATGGATTTAGCTGGTGTTGCTCACTTATCAGCCATTAAATCAAGCATTCCATTCTTACATTTCTTTGACGGTTTTAGAACATCACATGAAGTTCAATCAATCGAAGTCATGGATTATACCGTGTTTGATCGTCTATTAGATCGTGAAGCGGTTGCTAAATTTAGATCTAAAGGCTTAAATCCAGCACACCCAGTCACACGTGGTACTGCGCAAAGCGATGATGTTTATTTCCAAACAAAAGTATTACAAGCTTCTCATTATTCAGGAATTCCTGACATTGTGAATGCTTATATGGAAGAGATTTCTAAGGTTACTGGTCGTCCTTATGCACCATTTGTTTATTATGGTGATAAAGATGCAACAGATGTTGTCATCGCTATGGGTTCTGTTGTGGATGCTGCAAAACAAACAGTTGATCATTTAATTGAAAAAGGTAAGAAAGTTGGTATCTTGAATGTTCATTTATACCGTCCTTTCTCTGCTGAATATTTCTTAAATGCATTACCAAAGGCAGTTGAACGAATTACTGTTCTTGATCGTACATTAGAACCAGGTGCTACTGGAGATCCTTTATATTTAGATGTCCGTTCAGTTTTCTATGGTCGTGAAAAACAACCACTTATTTTAGGTGGACGTTATGGTCTATCTTCAAAAGACACAACACCTCCTATGATTCTAGCAGTTTATGACAATATGGCAAATGAGCAAAAAGATCATTTCACGGTTGGTATTGAAGATGATGTGACTCATACTTCACTAAAAGTTAACAAAGAAGAACAAATTATGGATAAAGATTCAACTGAACTTTTATTCTTTGGTCTTGGTTCAGATGGTACAGTGGGTGCTTCTAAGAATATTACGAAGATTATTGGTGATAATACAGATTTATACTCACAAGCTTATGCGTCTTATGACTCTAAAAAAGCTGGTGGTGTAACACGTATGCACTTACGTTTCTCAAAGAAACCAATTCGTTCGACTTATTTAGTCAATTATCCACACTTTGTATCATGTTCAACTGACACATATCTTAAGAAATATGATATGTTGAAGGGATTAAGAGAAGGTGGAACATTCTTACTTAACACAACAACACCAAAAGAAGAGATTGAACACTTACTTCCAAATCGCGTCAAACGCCAACTTGCAACTAAGAAAGCGAAGTTCTACATCATTAATGCAGTTGATTTAGCATATGAAATTGGTTTAGGTCGTCGTATTAACACGATTATGCAATCTGCATTCTTTAAATTAAACGAACATTTAATGTCCGCAGATGATGCCAATAAATACATGAAAAAATATGCTGAAAAAACATATGGTCGTAAAGGTGAAGCAGTTGTTGAATTAAATAACGCTGCTATTGATGCTGGTTATCAACATTTAGTTGAAGTTCCTGTTAACCCTGATTGGGCAATGTTAGAAGATGAAGAAAAGATTGAACAACAACGTCCAGACTTTGTCAGAAAGATTGCGGATATCGTGAATGCGATTGAAGGGGATTCACTTCCTGTTTCTGCATTCTTAGGTTATGAAGATGCACATATGGAAAACGGATCTGCCGCATATGAAAAACGTGGTATTGCAAACTTTGTTCCTGAATGGCGCAGTGAAAACTGTATTCAATGTAACCAATGCGTATTCGCATGTCCACATGCTGTTATCCGTGCATTCTTAGCTGATGGCACTGAAGTTGAAAAAGCTCCAGATGGCACGAAATTCTTAGATGCTAAGGGTAAAGGTATGGAAGGCATGAAGTTTACGATCCAAGTTTCTACACTTGATTGTACTGAATGTGGTGTGTGTGTTCAAGTATGTCCAACACCTACAAAATCATTAGCGATGGTACCAATTGGAGACGAGCTTGCGAAAGGTTCTCAACAAATTGCTGACTATTTCTTTAATGAAGTTACTTATAAAGATATGGGTGTTGATAATCCTAAGAACTTATCATTCCAACAACCACTCTTTGAATTCTCTGGTGCATGCGCTGGTTGCGGTGAAACACCATACATTAAAGCATTAACTCAACTTTTTGGTGATCATATGGTCTTTGCGAATGCGACTGGTTGTACATCCATTTATGGAGGCTCATTCCCTGCAACACCATATACAACAAATGCTGAAGGTTTTGGTCCAGCATGGGCAAACTCTTTATTTGAAGATAATGCTGAATTTGGATTTGGTATGCGCATCTCTTATGAAACTATTCGTGATAGAGTACAAACCTTATTATTTGATCATATGAATGAAATGCCAGAAAGCTTAAAAGCGATGGCTGAAGAATGGATTGCAAATCGTAAAAGTGCGGAAATCACACGTCGTTTACAAAAACCTATGATTGCTGAACTTGAAAAGATTAATAAACCATTCGCAAAAGAATTACTTGACGTAAAAGACTATTTCGTTAAGATTTCCCAATGGATTATGGGTGGAGACGGCTGGGCTTATGATATTGGATACGGCGGGATTGACCATGTCATCGCGAATAATGAAGATATCAACATCCTAGTATTGGATACAGAAGTCTATTCAAATACTGGTGGACAATCTTCTAAATCAGCTCCTACTGGATCAATTGCGAAGTTTACAGCTGCTGGTAAGAATACGAAGAAGAAAGACTTAGCTGCAATCGCGATGAGTTATGGACACGTTTATGTGGCTCAAATTTCTCATGGTGCATCACCAGCTCAAGTACTTAGAGCATTCAAAGAAGCAGAAAGCTTTGAAGGACCATCCATCATTATTGCCTACTCACCTTGTATCGAACATGGTATTAAAGGCGGTTTGACAAATTCATTTGCTCAAGCGAAATTAGCAACTGAATGTGGTTATTGGCCAACATTTAGATTTGATCCAAGAAAAGAAGCAGAAGGAAAGAATCCATTCATTATTGATTCTAAACAACCAGTTTGGGATAAATATCATGATTACTTACTATCTGAAGCACGTTATGCACAATTAGCACAAATTAATCCTGATCATGCAGCAGAACTTCTTGACAGAAACTTAAATGATGCCAAGAAACGTTGGGCAATGTACAAACGTTACTTAGCAATGGACTACTCAACAAACGAATAAACTTATAAATGATACACCTAAACGGATAAAATCCTTCAAATTAGGTGTATTTTTTATAAATTACTGAGCATAAATGCTGTGATTATCAAAAAAAGTTTAAAAAAATATTTTAATAATCACTATTTAGGTGTATAATTATACAAAGTCACTCTAGCAGTGAACTATATATAAAATAGGAGGATCGAAATGAAGAAAGTACTTAGTATCTTGTTTATCTTTGCAATGATATTCACATTAGTTGCTTGTCAAGATGAAGAAGAAAGCATTAAAAAAATGTATACTCAAGAAACTGCATTGGCATCAGGATTTACTTCTCTAGCTAATCAGTTTGCAAACCCACCACTTGAAGATGGTAAGTATAAGATAGGTGATCTAAGCTTTGATGTTGTTGACACTTATAATACATATTATCAAAGTGAAGTTACTGAAGAAAAATTCAACTATCTTACAGCTAATTCACAATGGAACTCCATGTTCTATACAAATATGGTTGATGGACTTGTTGAAAACGACAAGTACGGTGCAATCGTTGGTGCATTAGCAGTTGGTTACAAAGTAGTTGAAAACGCAGATGGTTCTCAAACATACATCTTCCAATTAAGAGAAGGCGTTCAATGGGTTAATAACCAAACTGGCGAACCATATGCAGAAGTTGTTGCAGATGACTTTGTTGCTGGTATTGAATATGTTTTAGATCCAACAAATGGTTCTCAAACATCAAATATCGTTGCTGGATTCATCGAAGGAGCTAGAGAATATTATGATTCATTAGTAACATCTGCTACTGATGATGATTTAGACTTTAGTACAGTTGGCGTTGAAGAAGTTTCTAAATACCAAGTTGCTTATACTCTGACAGAACCAGCACCTTACTTCTTATCTGCTCTTACTTATTCTCCATTCTTACCAGTAAACAGACAATACTTATCAGAAGTTGGTACTGCATTTGGTGTGACTGAAAATTATATTCTTGTGAATGGCGCATTTAGAATTACAAAACACTTATTCGAAAATTCATTCGAATTTGAAAAGAACGCATACTATTATGATTTCGATCATGTATATGTCAATAAAGTTTCAATGCGTTATTTACCAAACGTTGCAACTCCAGCAACTACTCGTGAATGGTATGAAGCTGGATTAATCGACGGATTTACAGTAAGTACAAATGATGAAGTAGGCTGGAACAAATATGTTAAAGGTGGAGCAGATGGTACTGGCACAGTTCAAAACCCTGCTGATCCAAATACAAATGGCGTTCTAGTTATTGGAGACGTAGTTTATGCGGGCGTATTCAACTTTGACCGTGATTACTACGAATATGGTACTGACTTTAACCAAAGTGGTGCGGAAGTACCAATGAAGTCAGATGCTGAAAAAGCAGCAACTAAAGCAGCAATCTTAAACGCTGATTTCAGATTAGGCTTTGTTTATGGCTTAGACTTTATCGCAAGAATGAGTGCAGCTCCAGACCCATCTATGCTACTTATGAGAGCTTATACAAATCGTGAATTAACAGCATATAATGGTAAAGACTACTCAGATTATGTTGATGAAGTATTCAATCGTGAACAAGGAACTACTGGTGTTTCATTATCTGGCTCAATTCAAAAAACAGATCCAGTATTTGATATTGATAAAGCGGTAGAACATTTTGAAGCTGCAAAAGCTGCATTATTAGCTGGCGGTTTAACTGAATCAGATTTCCCAATTTTAATTGACCATTTTGCTTCTAGAAATGCTACAGTACAAGGCTATGAAAAAGCAATGTATGCTGCATTATTAGAAGAAATTGGACCAGATTCTTCAAATCCAATTATCGACGTCAGATTTAATGTTGCTCCAACTGATGCTATTCGTTCAGCTTGGAACTGGGAACTCTTTAACTTTGATATTTCATTTGGTGGAGGCTGGGGTCCAGACTATGCCGATCCAAAGACTTATTTAGGAACTATCGCCATTGGTGGCGACTTTAGAGATAACTTTGGTTTGACTGGTGCAGACGCAGTAGAACAAGCTAGAAAAGATGCAATCGCTGAAGAAGTATTTGGTGATTTCCATCAAATGTACTTAGATGCAATTGCGATTACTGACCCAACTCAGATTGATGAACGTTACAAGGCACTTGCTGAAGCTGAATATCACGCATTATTCGTTGCTGCAGTAACTATTCCTTGGCAAACAACTACATCAATTAACCCTGTAGTATCTAAGACAATTCCTTACCAAAAAGGTAAAGCAGCTTACGGTTTAACAAGTGATAAGTTGAAGAATATTATTGTTTTAGAAGAAGCAATTACTCAAGAAGTTAGAGCACAAATCGTTGCTTTATACGAAGAAGACAAATAAGTTTTAAGAAACAATTGATTTAAACAGGTGAAATATGATAGGGAACAATTCGAATTGTTCCCTTTCTAGCCTGTATTTTCTTATGTATGAGTCAATATGACGGATGATATGTAAGAGATACTTTAGATTTTTAAAGGAGAACATCGATGGAAATACTCGCTAAACAAAATAAATTTATGCATTTTTTGCATAAGATTTATGCCATGTTGAAAAGAATCTTTTCAAACGAAACATTTTTATATATTCTTAAGCGTGTTGGTAGAACATTTATTACGCTTATTTTATTGGTCATTGTGGTGATCAGTTTAATTAGAGCTATTCCTGATAACCAATTGTATGATATTTCAACTTACAATCGGATAGCGGGACAAAATATCAATGCCGCTGAAGCATATAAAGCTAAACAACTATTTAAATATGGAAGATACGATCTTGAAGGAAATCCAGTTCCTCTCGTTTATACGATTGGCCAATATTTGTATTGGATGTCACCAATTCCTAAAAAAGTTCCGATTGCTTGGGATTTGAATTGGGATCAACCCATTGAATTTTGGGAAGGTACGATATTTTTAGGTATATCGATGGATACCTATCAACCTGTTGGTGAAGTATTAAGAGAACGAATTGGTATATCGATGTTAATCTCACTAACCTCTGTTGTATTTATTTATTTACTCAGTTATCCACTTGGTGTTGCAATGAGTAAGAAACCTGGTGGTACAGTAGATAAAATAGGTAGCATTTTTATTGTATTAAATTATGCTATTCCTGCTCTTGTTTTTTTCCTACTCATGAATAATATTCTTGGTCGACCAGATGGTCCTTTCGGATGGGCTAATTTCAGTTATTTTTATCAAGAAGGTAAACCATTGACTTTGGTTCCCGCAATATTTTCTATTGTGTTTTTATCGATTCCAGGCACATCATTATGGGTTCGCCGTTTTATGGTTGATGAACTTTCATCAGACTATGTAAGATTTGCCCGTTCAAAAGGCTTATCTGAAAATACTATTTTATATACCCATGTTTTAAAAAATGCAATGATTCCTTTGATTCGTAATATCCCAGCGGTATTTATTGGTTCAATCATCGGGTCATATTTTGTCGAAATGATTTGGTCTATTCCTGGAACAGGGAATCTTATGATTTCAGCGCTTCGTGCTCAAAGACCAAATGTCCCCATCATTCAAGGTTTGACTGTCATTTATAGTTTATTATCTATGACATCATTTTTACTCGGTGATATCGTAACAGCTCTTTACGATCCTCGTGTCAAACTTGTTCGTAAAAAAGGAGATTTCTAATATGAAAAAAGATCAGAAAAAAGAGCTAAAACTAAATCATAGTGAAAATATTAATAATTCACAAAATGAGATCGTAAATGAAGACGAACTTTTTGTATTAAAGAAAATTGATCGTTTAAAATCTGAACAAATCGTCAGTGAACCGTATTCCTACATGAAATCGGTTTTCCGCGTTTTTATAAAAAAACCAGCAGCATGGATTTCAATTACAACCCTTTTGATTTTACTGATTGGTATTATTTTCATTCCAATGTTTACACCAGAAGGATTTTTGGAATATGATGTTAGCAGAAGAGATATTGCACCAAATGATATTCATCTTTGGGGTACAGATCCTGTCGGTAGAGACCTGTTCTTCATGGTATGGATTGGTGCTGGTAAATCAGTATTACTTGCATTAATCAACAGTGCGATTGTTGTCTTTGTTGGAACAGTCATCGGACTAATTTGGGGTTATTTTAGAAGATTAGACCCTATATTTATTGAAATCTATAATTTAGTAACGAATATCCCAAGTTTATTGATTTATATGCTATTAGCTTATGTATTTTCATATCGTTTTCCAAACATGGGCATTGAAACAAGACTTATTATTTCATTGACTATGGTTGGTTGGATTGGATTAGCTCGTTTTATTCGTAATTATACTTTGATTATTAACAATCGTGAGTATAATATTGCTTCTAAAACATTAGGCACTCCACCAAGACGTATCATGACTAAAAATTTATTGCCATATTTACTAGGGATTATTATTACTGAAACATCTTTAATTATCCCAGGTATGATATCAAGTGAAGTTACCTTATCATATTTCGGATTAGGACTCCCATCGAGTTCAATCTCTATCGGCGCACTTTTAGATTTAGGCCGTTCAAACTTTGTTTTAAGACCTTATCAATTATTAGCACCAGCAGGTGTACTTGCCTTAATTATTTTTGTATTCTTCTTATTGGGTATGGCGATTAGTGATGCGCTCGATCCTAAGAAGCACCATTAGGAGGATAACATGAAAAATAAACAACTACTTAAGAATAAAACGATTCAACAACTTCAGCCAAATCAAGATTTGAAAAAAGGTGAAGTTATTGTTTCTGTAAAGGATTTGGAAGTACAATTTTCATTGAGAAAATTAACTTTAACAGCCATTCGTAATGTTTCCATAGATCTATATAAAAATGAAACGCTAGCCATCGTTGGCGAGTCTGGTTCTGGGAAATCAGTATTTACAAAATGTCTCATTGGAATGCTAGATGAAAATGGAAAAATTTCAAACGGTAGCATTGAGTATTCAGGTGTAGATTTAGCAACATTTAAAACGAATGAAGAGTGGCTTAATGTTCGTGGCAAAAGAATTTCAACAATTTTCCAAGATCCTATGACATCATTGAATCCATTAAGAAGAATCGGATCTCAAATAACCGAAGTGATTCGTTTGCATCGTGGATTTGATAAAGAAAGTGCAATTGAAGAAGCAGTTAAACTCTTAGAGCGTGTTGGTATTACCGATGCGAGATCAAGATTTAACGATTATCCATTCCAATATTCTGGTGGAATGAGACAAAGAGTTGTTATTGCGATTGCGTTAGCTTGCCAACCAGACATTTTAATATGCGATGAGCCTACGACAGCACTTGACGTAACCATTCAATCGCAAATATTACAATTAATCAATTCATTAAAAGATGAATATGGTTTTACTGTCATATTTATTACACATGACCTTGGTGTGGTAGCCGAAGTTGCTGACCGTGTTGCCGTTATGTATGCTGGACAATTTGTTGAAGTTGGAACAGTGAATGACATCTATTATGATCCAAGACATCCATATACTTGGGCACTTTTATCATCATTACCACAACTTGGTGCTAAAGATGAAGAACTTTTCTCAATTATTGGTACTCCGCCTTCGTTATTTAATAAACTTGAAGGTGATGCTTTTGCACAACGAAGTAATGTTGCGATGGAAATAGATTTTGTGAAAGAACCTCCAATGTTTAAAATCTCTGATACACACTATGCAAAAACTTGGTTATTAGATCCTAGAGCACCAAAAGTGGAACGACCAACGATTATTGGGGAAATATCTAAGCGCGTATCTGAAATTTATAAAGGAAGTGATGAAAAATGAATAAGATCCTTGAAAAAGTAATGAAGAAAGAATCACTTCCAGTTCATGTATATCCGGAACAAATACCAAATATTGATCCGAACAACGGTAAAGAAATTTTACTAGAAGTTGTCGATGCGGATGTTCATTTTAAAGTGGGTAGAAGAATTGTTAAAGCTTGTAGTAACCTTAATTTTAAAATCTATAAAGGTGAAACATTTGGTCTTGTTGGTGAATCAGGATCCGGAAAAACAACCATCAGTAGAGCAATCATTGGCATAAACAGACTTCATCGTGGTGCTATTTATTTTCATGGTGAAAATATTGCAAGAAAACTTTCAAGAGAAAAAAGAATGGATGCTAAACATAAAATACAAATGATTTTTCAGGATCCAGCAGCCTCATTGAATGAAAGAGCTAATGTTGATTACGTCATCTCTGAAGGGCTATATAATTTTAAACTTTTCAAAAACAAAGAAGAACGTTTAGAAAAAGTATATAAAATTTTGAATGAAGTAAGTTTATTACCAGAACATTTATCACGTTACCCTCATGAATTTTCAGGTGGTCAAAGACAAAGAATTGGTATTGCGAGAGCTTTGGTCATAGAACCTGAACTTGTTTTAGCTGATGAACCAATTTCTGCATTAGACGTATCAATTCGTGCACAGATTTTGAATTTGTTAAAGAAGTTACAACGTGAAAGAGGATTAACTTATTTATTCATCGCCCATGACTTATCGATCATTCGATACATCTCTGACCGAATTGCTGTGATGCATCGAGGTTATATCGTTGAACTTGGTAAATCTCAAGATATTTATTCAAATCCAATTCACCCATATACCAAAGCACTTTTAACTGCAATTCCTCAACCTGATCCAAAAACAAAACATGAACGTGTTAGAGTCGTTTATCATCAAGGAGATATCAACTATGAAGAAAATGAATTTATTGAAATCGAACCGGGCCGTTTTGTACTTGGTAATGCTGAATTAATTAAACAATGGACCCAAAAATAAAGTACTTTCATAGTACTTTTTTTGGAGGTATAACATGAAAATCCGTATTTTAACTTTCTTAATCTTTATTTTAATTCCGACTTTTTTTGGAGGATTTTTGTTTTTCATTTTTAGTAACATTGCACTCATTGAATTATCATATTTCATATTTGCAGTCATTGGATTGATTATTGCAATTGGAAGGGCGAATCGAAATGATCGATTGAATATGCAGGAATATGGAACAACAAAAGTTGATAAGACAACTGAAATCCATAAGGAATTTAGAAGTCTTCAAATCATTTTACTAATCTCTTCAATAACTAACCTCATTCTCGCTTACTTAGCTTTTGTAATTTCAGGTGGTATATCATGAAAAAAATGATCAATAAAATCAATATTGAGTTCCCCATTCATTTTCAATCATTTGAAGAAACAGACTCAAAATATATCCTTGAATTTCTCAATATTCATAAAAAAAATATTGGCCAATTAAAAATACATTTAGGCATGAAATCTTTTTTAATTGATGTCAATACGAGTCAACAAAGTTTTAAAGTTGAAATTGAAAAACAAAAAGAGTCATTTTCTTTGGATTCCGTTTATATCGAAGAAGCATTCATTGATCATGAAAAAAAAGTTTCTTCTCAACAATCAATAGTAAAAATGGCAGTTCCGACAAGTGTCTTCTCATTAAGGCCTTATCACCGGATATACCAGTCATTGCAAGCTCAAAAAAATGGGCAAAATAGCAAAAGTATATTATATGTAGCTAAAAATTTTGAGCATTACTGGCAATGCAGTTGTGGAGAAAGACATATTCAAGGAATAGAAGAATGTCCAATTTGTGGTACTTTGCAAAAAGATATAAAAGATACAGAGATTCGTTTTGAAGAAGAGGCTAAAAAAACAAAAATATTTGTGTTTGCCCAACACGCCTTATTTATTTGGCTTAGCATTGCATTTATTTTTCAAATTTTATATGAGGCTTTAGTTAGCGATATTTTATATGAAAACTTAATTAAAAATCATTTTTTTGGTGTTTTTAATCGAATGATTCTTCCAACAGTATTAATTATATTTATTTTTTCTACGACATTCACTCGTCTTAAAGCAAAGAAAAAGTTAAATTTATTATTCTGTATGAGTTCACTTTTGATTTTTGTTTATCTAAATATTTTATCCACCATTTATTTCATTTACAGCAGTTATAACTTAATATTTTTGGTAGCTTTTGATTTAGGTGTTCTATGGATGACTTTCTATTGGATCACAAAAAAATGGAACCACTTTATTTTCTATGCAATAGGCATATTGTCATTGATATCAATTTTAATAACAAGTGTAAATTATTTTAATTTCTCTCATTATGATTTAAGAGTTCAGCAAAATGGTTTACATTTATTTGTCAATACTGATGAGAAAGAATATCTTGTACCCGATACAATTAATGGTTTAAAAGTTGTGGAAATTGAGTTTCCTGCTAAAAATGAATTTTCAATTGAATCATTGATTATCAGTAGATATGTCGAAAAAATACGCATTACATCTGCAATCATTCTAGATGATTTAAAATTTGTAAGTGTCAATGAAGAAAATCCTCATTTTTATACTTCAAATAACATTGTCTATAGCCAAAATGGAGAAGTTGTCATGGTCCCTGTCTATACTGAAAGTTTGTATATTGATGATGAAATCATTATGAGTGGACCATTTAGAGATTTAATTTATCTGAAAGAATTAACACTTGGGCCAAATGTAAAATTAATCAAGCATGAAGCTTTCATTAATGCGAGATCATTAACTACTATTATTTTTGCGGAAAATAGCCAAATTGAAAGTATTGAAGAATATGCTTTTTCAGATGCAATAAGTTTAAAGAGTATCGATCTCCCGATTTCACTAAAACATTTGGAAATTGGAATTTTATTTGGTGCTGAAAGCTTAGAATCATTGAGAGCACCATTTATTGGTCCAGAGAGAGAGACTTCAGAATATTTATATCTTAGTCATGACCTTCTTGTCTATTTTTTTGGCAGTAAAACTTATTTACATGCTGACTTAATTCCTTCGTCATTAAAAAGGGTTGAGTTTTATGATATAGATTTAATTCACCACACAACTTTTTATAATGCAGCGAGCATTGAAGAGATTATATTGCCAATAAACATGACAGAAATTGGAATTCGTAGTTTTTATGGAACGAGTAGTTTGATTACGTTTAATGTTCCAGATGGTGTTAATTTTATTCCTGAGTCTTCTTTTGAAAACAGTGGAATAAAATCTATAATTATTCCGGCTTCGATTCGATATATCGATATCAATGCATTTAAAAATACAGAACTTGAAGAGATTATATATTTGGGTAATGTGGATGATCTAAGCATTAATCCAATTGGTAATGAGGAATTTATTATTTTACTAAATAGTAACACTTAAATTTTGTTCATTAAATAAAGCTTCAAATGATTTGGTAAAATTCGTCTTGGTTTTTATGAAAAAATCGCATAAAATTCGTCTGAAATGACTGATAAACCACACTTAATGGCTTCTAAAAGCACATTTTACCTTTCTTATCTAAAAAAGTAGATTGAAGTTTTATTTTTGTGATATAATTAAACAAACAATATATAGTAGGAGGAAAAGAAATGCCAAAGAAAGTTTTATCATTATTTCTAATAATGCTCGTAGCATTTACTGTTGCAGCATGTCAGACAAAAACCTTTACCGTTTCGTTTGATTCACAAGGTGGATCAGCAGTTGATGCCGTTACGGTTGAAGAAGGTCAAGTTGTTCAAGAACCTGTCAATGACCCAACGAAGACAGGAGACGAAGTTTGGAGTTTTGTTGGTTGGTTTACAGACGCAGCAGCAACTGTTGCTTATGACTTTACTAACCCAGTAACAGCAGATGTCACTTTATATGCTGGTTGGACGCAAAACGTTGTTTTACGTTTTAACACTAAGACAAGCCAAACAATCGATCCAGTTATTTTACCAGCTGGTGGTGGAACTGTACAAAATGTTCCAGTTGCAGCAACAAGAGACGGTTATTACTTTAAGGGTTGGTTCTACGGAAAACCAGGTTTAACATGGTTAGAAACTGAACCAATTGAATTCCCAATAACCATTACTGAATCTACGACTATTCATGCATATTGGGAACCAATTAATTCTAAAGCAGTAAACTATTCTGAGGGTGAAACTTATGTATCATCACTTACTTCTGACTCATCACTTAACTTAAATCCACTGATTTATGAATGGAGTCATGAAACTGACATGATTGACATGATGGTCACTCCACTTTATTCTACTGAAGTTGACTGGGATACAGCAATTGAAAAAGGCGTAGCTGATGCTCCTGGTGATTTCTCAAAGATTATTGCAAAACAATTTTCAGTTGAAGCGCTTGATTACCATTTTATTCTTGTAGGTGCTACTCGATATCCAGTGGATTCATTTGGAGATGAACACTTAACAGAAGATGGCAAATATGATCGTCAAGCAGCAACAACTTATAAAGATTCTGAATGGACATTCCATATTCGCCAAGATTTAAAATTTGAAGATGGTACTCCAATTACTGCACACACTTTTGAATATACACTTAAACAATTTTTAGACCCACTTCAAAACAATTATCGTTCAACCATCTTCTATAAGACAGAAGAAAATAAGAACGGTTATCCAATTTTAAACTCTTATGAGTATTACAAAGGTGAAAGAGAATGGGAAGAAGTTGGATTCGAAGTCATTGATGACTATACTTTCAAAGTTAATTTCTTTGAGTCGGTTGCTCAATCTACAGCAGTAGGACTTGGTAATGATATAAGACTTTTACACCCATCATTATTCGAATTATCACTCACACCTGATCGTACAAAATCAACTTATGGAACACCATCTAATCCGTTTGTTTCTTATGGTTCTTATATTCTTAAGACATGGGACGAAAACCAAAAATTAGTGTTCAATAAGAACTATGATTATGTACTCAAAGGAACAATTAGTTATAAATCACAAGTAATTCAAATTGTTGATAATGTTGACCAAAGAATGCAATTATTTGCTGATGGCGTATTATCTGTTGCAGGTTTATCACAAGATTATTATGCACAATATGCAGAAGATCCAAATGTTTATAAATCATGGGATGGATATCCACAGTATTTAGTACTTAACTTGGCTGAATCAAAACTTGGTGTAGACGGTTACCAACAACCATCAATCATGTTTAATACTAAATTTAGACAAGCATTATTCTATGGTTTCGATCGTAAGTACTATGCGAATAATGTGTATGCACCAAATACTGCATCACTACTTCCAGTACCACTTGATACCAAGGCTTATATTCAAGATCCATTATATTATTCAGAATCTCCCGCTCATTTAGGAGTTTTAGAAGAATTTGGTATTGAACCATCAACTGAAGGTTACATTCCAGATCGTGCGAAAGCATTATTCAATGAAGCATATGATGCATGGGTAGCTGAAGGTAATACTGGTCCAGTATCGATAAGACTGATTTCTGCAAATGATGAATTCTCAACCAAATTAGTTACTTATGTTAAGAATCATTATGAAACATTATTTGGTGCAGATAAATTAATAATCGAAATCGTATTCTCTGCCCCAGATGCAAACCGTGCTGAAATTCGTAACTGGAACTTTGATATTTCACTTAACTCAGTTGGTTTTGGTGTATCTTATGGTATTCAATGGCAATTCCCAGCAATCGCATTTATGGGTAACTGGATTGGTGGCGGTGCTTTAGGTCTATCTCAACCTGGTGATAAGTCAACTGAAGATGGTCTAGGCGCATACTTAAGTGAAATCGTAGAAATAGATCTTACAGCTACTTATGAATATTTATTAGAGCTCGGTGAAGATTATTTGGTTGAAAACGATCTTGAAGGTCACCAATTAACTCTTGAAGCTTTAGAAGCTGAAACAGATCCTGTTACTGGAGAAATCACTAAACCTGCCGGAATCTTTAAAGGCACGATTGATGAAATCTCTACATTAGTCATTTTCTATGACTCTCCTTACGATGGTACTGCTTCAGAACCATTTGCAGGTGCTTCTAATGATGTTTACTCAATCGTTGCAGCAATGGAAAGAGTTTATATCGAATATGCTACTTTAATTCCAACAGTTACACGTTCATCAGCTACTGTTTATGCTGATAATGTTGTGATCACATGGCCAGCTTATTCATCAGCATTCGGTTGGGGTGCACAAAGATATCGTTATTTAAATACTGACCCTGATTTCCAATAAGAATTAAGAATCAAAATTAATCATTAGTAACTTTTTATGCCTGGGGGCTATTCCCCAGGCATATTTTGTATCTATATATCTTTATTAAACAAACATTTAAATTTGGATGTTTTAAAGCAATGAATTGAGTGAATTAATAATTTTTAAAAAGTTGAATTTCAATAAATTTAATTTAGCGTTATTTTTGAATTAGTATATATCGTTAGTGTATAATGAAACATAATAAATGTTTTTAATTGTTGTAGGCATCTCAACAATGAAGCGTTTATGTGTTGTTCAATCTGTGTTTTCATGTGTAAAATATTTATATTTTCATGGAATATCTCGTTGCTTAATATATACTTTATAATTATTTAAATACCTGCTAATTTTCTCTTTGTCAAAAAGAATATTTATGTTATAATTTAAGCACATGTATAATATCTATATTATACAAATTTGATGTTTCACATATGC
>JAFGTQ010000002.1 GCA_016934015.1 Acholeplasmataceae bacterium
AAACCTGCAGAAATTATGAGTGATGTCGCATCCTATGCGATTCCAGAATTTGGAACTCAGTTCACAAGACAAATGCTCGTTGATATTAAACCCAATACATTCGCAGGATTAGTCAAAGTATCTGGATTGTCTCATGGAACCGATGTGTGGTTAAAGAACTCACAATCCTTAATTTCCGGGACAACCGATTATGGCACCATTAAATTTAATGATATTATCGCGTGTCGTGATGATATTATGGTCCAACTCTCAGAATTTGGACTTCAACCGCTTCGTGCCTTTGAAATCATGGAGTTCGTAAGAAAAGGTAAACCATCGAAAGAAAAAGCGAAATGGTTAACCTATGAACAAGAAATGAAGAAGAACAATGTCCCAGATTGGTACATATGGTCAGCAAGTCAAATTAAATACATGTTTCCAAAAGCCCACGCGGCAGCTTATGTCATAATGGCGATGCGGATTGCATGGTTTAAAGTTTATAAGCCTTTATTATTCTATAGTGCTTTCTTTTCGAAACGTGCCGTTCAGTTTGATTATGAAATTATGATTGCAGGATCGAATGCGATCCGCAATAAAATGATTAATATCAATGAAACATTTAATAAGAAAGTGAAAGATGAAAACTTAATCGTGACCCTTGGTGCAGCTTTAGAAATGACAAAGCGTGGCTATAAATTCTTACCCATTGATATTAACTTATCAGAAGCCACCACATTCACCATGGAAAAAGATGGACTCAGAATGCCTTTTAGCGCGATTGATGGCTTAGGTAGCTCTGTTGCTTATGATATTATTGAAAAACGAAATGAACGCCCCTTTACATCGAGAGACGATGTGAAAGAGCGTACAAAGATTAATAAAACGATCTTTGAAAAATTAGAATCTTATGGGTCATTTAAGGATCTAAATTCGGAAAATAATGTGATTGAGGCGGGATTGTTTGCACTTTAATTCGCAAGTGATATAATATTGCTAGATTATAAAGGAGTGATTTTATATGCGTGATACATCTAATCCAGTCTTTCGCTCAATTTCAAGAAGTGAAACCTATATTAGCGCGAATCAAGCCACATATGGTGGCATGATCTCGAAAACGTTATTTTTACTTTTCGTCGCGGTTGCAGCCGGTTTCTTATCGATTATGTATATTCCAATAGAAACGTTATATTCCATGTTATTTGTCGCGATGATCGTTGGATTTATTTCTGTCATAGTTGCGACACGCAGTGTGAGACTCGCGATGCCTTTTTCAATTCTTTATAGTTTAGCTGAAGGCTTATTGCTTGGTGTCATCACAGCGATCTTTGAATCGATGATTCCTGGAATTGCATTTACTGCGATTATGGGGACACTCGTTATTTTCTTTGTGATGTTATTCTTATACGCATCTAGAACCATTCGTGTCACGGACAGATTTAGAAGAATCATGTTTAGTGTGATGCTTGGTCTACTTGTATTTTTCATATTATTTGGTATACTATCATTGTTTGGTGGAACGATCATGACGAATATCATGATGAACCCAACAATTGCATTAGGTGTGGGTGCCATTATGATTGTTGTGGGTGCACTCATGTTGACCTTAGATTTTGAACGTGCTGAAAGTATCGTTGAAAGCGGTGCAGATAAAGCTTATGAATGGGTTGTATCCGTTGGTTTAATGGTTACAGTCATTTGGATTTACATTGAAATTTTAAGATTTGTAGCCATCTTAACGTTGTCTAGAAATCGCTAAATCGTTTATGAAGAATAAGTAATCTTCGATTGTTTGAGAAAAGAGAGTTTAGCAATGCTGAAAGCTAGACCAAACAATGATGGATGAATTCATCTTCTAGAGGTGCTAATCACACACGTATACCTTGCGTTAAAAGGTTTGAGGGCTAGAGACATCTAGAACTAAGGTGGTACCGCGTAATTTATACGTCCTTAGCATGACTAAGGACGTTTTTATTTTATAGATAAAGGAGTTTAAAAATGATATCAGATAAGCTAAAGTTAATGAAAGAAAAAGCACTTGAATCCATTGAAAGTGCCAGTGATTTAACGATGATCGAAATGGTGAAAAATCAATATTTAAGTAAAAAAGGTGAGATTAGTTTACTGATGGGTGAACTTAGAAACTTAAATGTTGAAGAAAGACCTGCATTTGGTCAAATGGTCAATCAGTTAAAACTTGAAGTCGAACAAGCACTTTATGATAAAAAAGCACTTCTTGAAGAAGAAGCGTTATTTGATGCGTTAAAAAATGAAAAGATTGATGTCACCTTGCCAGGGGTTAAACTTTATCAAGGTTCAATTCATCCATTAAACCAAGTGATTGAAGATGTGGAAGACTTCTTTATTGGCTTAGGGTATGAAGTTGCAGAAGGACCTGAACTAGAAAATGATCATTATAACTTTGAAATGATGAATTTAGATAAAGATCATCCAGCACGTGCGATGCAAGACACTTTTTATACTGATGAAACGCATCTATTAAGAACACATACGTCCCCTGTACAAGCGAGAACCATGCTTGATAAAAAGGGCAGTCCTTTAAGAATTATTTGTCCTGGGAAGGTTTACCGTAGAGATGATGATGATCCAACCCATAGCCATCAATTTATGCAAATTGAAGGCTTAGTCATTGATCATCATATTCAATTTGCTAATCTAAAAGATGTGTTATTAAAACTCGCACAACACTTATTTGGTAAAGATCGTGTGATTCGTCTTCGTCCTTCTTATTTTCCATTTACAGAACCTTCCGTAGAAGTCGATGTTTCCTATGTCAAAAAAGATGGAACCATTGGTTATATTGAAGTATTAGGTGCGGGACAAGTTCATCCGAATGTGCTTCAGATGGGTGGCTATGATCCAAGTAAATTCCAAGGGTTCGCTTTTGGAATTGGCGTTGAACGTATCGCCATCTTAAAATACAGAATTGATGATATCCGTCATTTCTATCAAAATGATCTTCGTTTCTTAGATCAATTCAAGGGGGTTAACCGATGAAAATCACCGAAAATATGCTTAAAAATTTCATTGATGTCCCACAAAACATCTTTGAGTTAACCAATCAAAAAATAATTGAAGTTGAATCGTTTGGGAAATTAAATGATTCAACGGATTTAGTCATTGGTCATGTTTTGACTTGTGAAGATCATCCGAATTCAGATCATCTTCATGTCACCACCGTAGACCTTGGAGACCGCGTTGAACATATTGTCTGTGGTGCATCGAATGTTAAAAAAGATCAATATGTCATTGTCGCTCAAGTCGGGACAATCCTACCCGGTAATTTTGAAATCAAATCTTCAAAAATTAGAGGAGAATTATCCAATGGCATGATTTGTTCACTCCAGGAATTAGGTTTTGAAGATAAAATGATTCCTGAAGCTTTTAAAGATGGGATATATGCATTTGATCAACCTCAAGAAATTGGAAAACCTGCACTTGAAGTTCTAGGACTTGAAGGATGGGTCATGGAACTAGGACTTACGCCAAACCGTGGGGATTTATTATCAGTCTTAGGATTTGCAGAAGATGTCGCATCCATGACCAATCAAAAGGTAAAGACTAGATCATTTAAGATTAAAGAAGATCAAAAAGAAAATCCAATCAAAATCAAAATAGACACGAAACATTGTACATCCTATCATGCACGAGTCTTTGAGAATGTTACCATTAAAGAATCACCTTGGTGGTTAAAAAATGCGCTGATTGCACAAGACATTAAACCAATGAATAATGTGGTTGATATTAGTAACTATGTGATGATTGAATATGGCACACCACTTCACATGTTTGATATGGACAAATTAGATTCTAAAGAAATTGTCGTAAGAAATGCTAAAAAAGATGAAAAAGTAAGAACTTTAGATGGTATTGATCGCGTTTGTGAATCTTCGGATGTTTTAATCACGGATGGCATGAAGCCAATCGCGATTGGTGGTGTCATGGGATTAGAAAATTCCATCATTGATGAGAATACCAAAAGAGTCGTTTTAGAAGCGGCACGTTTTGATCCAAAATCGATTCAAATGACATCGAAGCGTCTAAACTTAAAGTCGGATGCATCGTTAAGATTTGAACGCGGAGTTGCTCAAAATCGCGTGTTATTGGGCTTAGAGCGTGCAACTGAACTCTTA
>JAFGTQ010000068.1 GCA_016934015.1 Acholeplasmataceae bacterium
AAAGGAGCTTATCATGAAGAACAGAAAGATTGCATTTTCATTTTTATTAATTTTAAGTTTGTTTTTAGTTTTAAATGGATGTACACCTGCAACCACATCTAAATTTGAAAATCTTGTTTTATCCGCTGCGGTAGATGAGGAACATTATCCAGTTACTCCAAGTACTACTTTTGGACCGACTACACCAATTATTTACCTTACAGGGAATTTAAAGGACGCTGAAATTGATTCAGTCGTTATTGCTGAATGGTATTATTTAGGTGGAGAAGAAGATTTATATCTTTATCAAATGACTTTAGAAGTTACGGAAGTAGATATGGGATTCTACGTTAGTTTGTCTAAGCCCACGGATGATTGGTTTGTTGGAGACTATGAAATTTTGCTTTTCTACGATAATGTTTTAATGGAAACCATTGAATTTATAATTGAATAAGTTAAACAAAAAGAAAAAAATCCTATCACTGATAAGATTTTTTTCTTTAATAATTTGATTGGGGGAATCAAATGAAGAATGTTTATGTTGTTAAAGGGATATGCTCATTTTGATAATAATCAAGCATTTCTTCGCGTGTGACAAGTGCTTGGAAATAATAACTTGATGTTGTATGGCTTTGACCATAATCAATAAGTCGATCATATTGATCATAAACTTTATTTGTGGACTCAATGCTAGCAGCATTTTTTCTTTCTCCAAGTAAAACTGCAAGTTTTGATGATAAGTTCACGGCTTTTGTCACACGAAATGAGAGTTTCGCCTTTAAATTATATTCCTTATCCATATAAGCATTTAAAGGTTCAATACCTTGGAATTTTTTATCCATGTTTTTAAAAATACTTAAAGGAATATAGTTTTCTAACATAATAATTGGTTTATCATTGCCTTTATAAATCCGATTAATATACAAAAGTTTTTCTCCTGAATTGAATCCCATTTTTTGGAGTTCAAAATCATTAAGCTCGACAACTTTTTTATCAATACATTCAATTGAAGGTTTTAAACCTAATGCAATGATTGCATCATAAATGGCAATATTACGATAGAAGAAATAGTTTGTGAGCTCAAAATAAGCAACAGTGTATCCTTGAAAATCAGAGTACTTAATGTAATTTTCTTTGACTAATTTTTTGTAAGCTTTCTCAGTAAAATCAACATCAACATTCAATAGTTTAGAAAGTTGTTGAGGGGTCGGCAATAAAGCCTGATAATAGAATGTCTGATCTAAAATCAATGCTTTAATACTTTCTTTAATCTGTTCATCATATGAGACTGCAGATCTTCTATCGATAGAAATTGACTCAAAACGATCAGAACGCATGAACCATCACCTCGAATTCCGTAAATTCACCCGGGAAATAGTTCGCAACATAAGCAACAATTTGGTCTTTTTCATCGATTATTTTAGATCTTACAAAATAAATTGCATCATCAGGTTCAATTTTCAAAAGAAGTGCTTCTTCAGAAGATGCATTGATTGGACTGAATGTATTATTCATATGTTTAATTTTATGTCTGAATTTTTTTTCTATTAAATCATAGAGTCGATCTGTTTCTTCATGTTTAAGATGAAGCTTAGGAAAGAATTTTTCTGGGAAATATATTTTTTGAAGTAGAGCGGGATTGCGATTTGCTTTAATTAATCGAAGAATTACATAACAGTGTTCACCTTTTGATAACTTCAACATACGATAAGCTGTAATATCTTCTTCGATATAATCAAACATAACATCTTGGAACTGATAATCAAGTTCATTTTTTTTAATGTAAGAATCAACTTGATAAAACTCGTGGAGTGGAGCGTGAAATAAAAATCGATTTGTAACATATGTACCTTTTCCTTTAATCCGCTTGATTTTTTGTTTTAAAATCAAATCTTCATAAGCCATTTTAACAACAGTAGGACTTATCGAAAAAGTTTTACAAATTTCTTTTTCAGTGGGTAATTTATCATTGAAAGATAATAACCCAACTTCAATGGCATTAATAATTGAGTTTGAAATTTGCTTATATATCGGAGTTGTCAATTTTTTATTCACATAGATATAATCCATTAGCTCACACCCTATCAAAAATTTGTTAGACCAGATTGATATTGTTTATTTAACTTTTAGGAACGTTTAACTTTTCGAGAAGTTTTCCAACCATTCTTGGACGTTCAGCAATTAATGCTCCAACTTCAGTTAAGGCAATAATTTTATCTTCAACAGATCCTTTTCCTCCTGTGATGATTGCTCCTGCATGACCCATTTTTTGACCCTTAGGAGCAGTTCTACCTCCTAAGAAAGCAACAAGAGGTTTCGTAAATGTCTTATTTTTAATTGCTTCAGCAACCTCTTCCTCCATCGTGCCACCAAGCTCTCCGATGATGACAACTGCATTTGTCTCAGGATCTTGTTCATAAAAAGGAAGCATTTCAGCAAATCTTGTCCCAGGTACAGGATCTCCACCTACACCTATCAGTGTAGATACACCATACCCAGCTTCAACAATCATAGCTGTTACTTCATTCGTTAAAGATCCGCTACGAGTCATCACACCAACATGACCTTTTTTATAAACTCTTTCAATCCAATGAGGAAATGACCCCATCATCGCAACTTTTGGCGAGATGACACCTGTTGTATTTCCCCCAATAACATAAGCATGATGTTCTTTAGCTGCTTGACGAATCAAAACCATGTCATGGAGAGGAATGCCATCAGCAATAGTCACAATCTTTTTAATACCGGAAGCTAGAGCTTCCATGACAGCGTCTTTTGTGAGTTTGGGTGGGACAAATAGCATGGATGCATCTACAGCATACATTTGAACTGCTTTTCGTACGGTGTTATATACTGGGATACCTTCAACGGTTTGTCCTTCTTTACCCGGTGTAACACCACATAAAACCTTCGTACCAAGTTCAATCATATGTTTTGTCCAAAAACTACCTTCAGATCCAGTAATTCCTTGAACGAGAACTTTCGTATTTTGATCTATAAATATACTCATTTTAGACTCCCTTCGATAAAGAAACTGCTTTTCGAACAGCTTCCTCTGTATCAAAGAGTGGTTCAAGACCAGCTTCTTTTAATATTCGAACAGCCTCAGCTTCATTCGTACCACGAATGCAAGTAACAATCGGGCGATCAGGTTTTAAGCGTTGAATTGCATCAACAATGCCTTCAGCCATCACATCTGCTCTCGCAATAGTTCCAAAAGTTACAATTAATATCACTTTTGATGGTACCTTTAAACAAATTTCCATAGCTTTAACAGCTTTCTTGTAATTTGGTCCACCAAATTCCAGATAATTAGCAACCGTCCCACCTTCATAGTTGATTAAATCATAGACTGTTGTTGTTAAACCAGCGCCTGCGCACATTAAACCAATATCACCATCAAACTGAATAAATGGGATACCTTCTATTAATGCATCATACTCAGCTTCAGTTTTATAATCATCTAATGATCTTTCATAACGAGATTGTCTAAATAATGAATTATCATCAATCATCAATTTTCCATCACCAGCGATAAAATCACCTGTCTTCGTCATAAAAAGAGGATTAATTTCGACGAGTTCAGCGTCATATTTTTTAAAAACATCATAAAGTTTAAGAAGAAGTTTAGACATTTCTTTGGTCTGAACAGGATCTAAACCTAATTCGTAACAAATTGTGATTGCTTGATAAGGCATTAAACCATAGCGTAAATCAATTGGTTCTTTAATGATTTTATCTGGTTGCGTTGTCGCAAGCACTTCAATATCAATACCACCCTCAGCACTTGCGATGAGTAAACCTGTTGCATTCAAAGGATCAACTGTAATTGAGACATATATTTCTTTTTTAATATCAATTGCTTGTTCAATGAGTAACTTTTTAATTTTCAAGGAATGATTGAATAATCGATTCACATGAAATTGAGCATCGACTTCATTTTTAACAAACGAAATTAAACCTGCTTTTCCTCTACCACCACTTAAAACTTGCGATTTAACAACGAGTGGAAGACCAATCTGTTTAATTGCATCATTAAGCTGGGTTTCATGTTCAATGATAACACTTTTGGGAACTGAAATACCGGCTTCTTTAAAAACTTCTTTTGCTTGATATTCATACAATTTCATGAATTTTCTCCTATTTTAAAGCTTTAAAATATTCACCAAAAATTTCATCATCCGATGGACGTACTGGTGTGAAATATTCAGAAACCCAAGTCACATTAAGAAAATGTTTATAGTTTATATTTTCAGTAGTTACATTACCACCCCATGTTCCACAACCAAGTGAAACTGTCGACGGCATACCATTAAAAAACGCTCCTCCATTTGCTGGAGCTTGTGCTTGATTAACCATAATTCGGCTTGACTTCATATATTGCCCAAGATGATGTATATAATCTTGATTAAATGTGTGAATGCCGCATGAATGACCTGTACCATAATTATCTGTTAAGCGTACAAGCTTTTGATAACCTTCTTCAAAAGTTTCATATTTAAAAATTGTTAGCACGGGTGATAACTTTTCTTGCGAGAAGAAGTCTTTTTCAATATGGTCACTACCCTCAACAAGGATCACTTTTGTATGTTCTGGCACAAAGATACCAGCATCTTTTGCAATCTTTGTTGCAGATTGAGCAACAATTTTACCATTAATAGAACGATAACCTTTCGCATTTAAAGGCCACATGTATTGTTCTAATTTATCGCG
>JAFGTQ010000011.1 GCA_016934015.1 Acholeplasmataceae bacterium
CAGTTCAAGTCTATAGCATTGCCATTTATGAATGAAACATTGATACCTCGACTTATCAATGAACTTGAAGCAATGCACAGCAAACTGGAGATTCATTCCAATAATAATTCAGGAAAGATTTCTTTTGTTTTTGAACAGGGAAGTATGCAGTTTGAATTTGTCGTATGGCGTAACAATAAAGAGATCATTGTCGGATTGGATCATATAGAGGGTAATAAAGATACAGTTTATAAATGGTTTAAAAAATATCTTTCGGAAACTTATCCCAACATGGTATATAAAAAACGTTTGAAATATGCATATCTTACACTTGAATCTCACAAGTACAGTGAACCCGAACTGTCACAGGGCGAAGAGACAAAGATGGAAATCTATAAAAACATAGCGATGAGATGTTTTGAAAATGTCATTCCTAAATTAAGTAAGCATTATCAGGAAACTGAGCCACTGATACGAAATGTACAGCAATTCATCAATCGGCTCATTGTACAGCTTAAAAAAATCTTTCCAACTGAGGAAGGATGGGTTGTTGATGCAGGAAATGTACTTAGTCTAAATTATCATGAGCCAATCAATATCTACCAGCAGGAATGGGGACGGGACAGATTTGCTATCGCGATTGAATCTGACAAATCACTTTTCAGAAGAATTTATTTTGGGATAAAAGGGGTAAATGGTTCTCAAAAATATGACAAGCATCTCCATGAAGTTCTTTTTAATGCATTCAAGTCAAAATTTGGAGGAGGTGAAAGTTCAAATTGGTGGGTGTATTATAAATATCTTGACCAATATGGCGATACTATAGACGGTGAACCATATTATGAAAAAACCGGAAAGTATCTTTACCCAGAGACAGAACATGAAAATGAAGCGTTGAAGTATATCTTGACTCAGGTTGCAGGATTAAAAGCATATAATGAACAATTATCGGAACTGGCAAATATTAAAGTATAGACGCAACATATGGAAAATAGTATGGAAGATTTTAATATTACAGAATTAAAGGAATTTTTTGACAAATATACTGAGTTTAAAAAAACATTAATTTCAGACTATGAGCAGAAACTGGACTTGTTTTTTAACAAGTTTTCTTATCGTAAAAAACTATTTCAAGATTTTCAAGAAGAAGTAAATAGAAAGATTTCCAGTGATTTTAATGTTTTTGATTTGATAGACATCAATGAACTATCTTTATCCAATATCATTGCACTTTTACTTGATACAAAAGGAAGCCATGGACAGGGAAGAGTTTTTTTAGAAGTGTTTATCGATTGTTTTGTAAAACAAATGCAAACTGACCAACTGAATAAAGATTTTAAAGTTTACACAGAGTATGCGGCAAATGGCAATAGGAGAATTGATATCTTATTAAAAAGTAGTGATTTTGCTGTTATTATAGAAAATAAACCATATACTTATGATCAGCAAGATCAAATAACAGATTATATCTCATATATGGAAGACAGTCATATTCCAAATTATAGAGGAAAACTTTTGACAATATATTTGAATAAAAATGAGGATATGCCTAAAAACTTTAGTGATGCTTCCAAGATAAAATCGTTGAATGACAAACAAAAAAATGGTGAATTCATTATAGTCTCTTATGATGTTTTTGCGAAGACATTTCTACAGCAGTGTTATGAAAAATGCGAATCTACTAGATTTAGATATTTCATCGCGGATTTTATAGAGTTTATCGAGAAGAACCCAAGTTTTATAAATAATGGAGAGCATTAGAATGGATCATTTGAAAAATCAAATATTGAAAGAATATTTAGCAAATAATGCTGATAGATGGCAGATGGCAGAGAAGATCTATAAGTATTTAAAAAGAACGGAATTATTATCCAATGCTGAAAAAAAAATGATTCAAGATTTTCTGGCTGAAGACGATAAACATAAATTATTATCAATTGATATCGCTGATAATTTTGAATACCTATTGCAATCAGAAATTCAAAGTATGTCAGAGTTGATTGGCAAAGAGGTGATGTTGAATTTCCCTCAAATTATATCTGCAGAGTTTGGTGGACTTGCAAAACATGAGCATTATATAAACTTTGATTTACCAAATAAAGTAAAGTTGCAATTTAGATATAGTCGATATCCATATTTCAATCTAGGTAGCATCTGGGTTCAGTTTTATAAAACGGGATTAAATGAAAACGAAATGAAATCGATCATTGAGAAAATAGCCTTAGAATATATTACTTCATTTAAGTGGAACTCGATTTATAAACATATAAATCATAAATTCATTGATGAAGATAAGTTGTATGAGACTATTTTTGATCACGAAGAAATAGAAAGAATAATCAAGAGTCACTCAAGGCTTTATGGAATAGTGGAGAATCTGATTCGAATATTCAATATAGATTTGAGAAGAGAATTAATTATTGCTTGATAAATGATGGTGAGAAAAATAGATGAAACCAAATCTTTTTAAGTATGCAACAAGCGAATTAAGCCAAGATGCTTTTATATGTTGGCTTCTTGAATGGTCTAACCCGATCTATAAAAATACAGATATGACGATTCATTCCATCGGGGTTAAGTTTTTAGATAGCATATTTGATAAATCCGAACACAGCAAACCGCGGACTTATGTTAAGGTTACAGTCATCAAACAAGAACTTCATGTTGATGTCTTGGTCATTGTCAATGATACGTTTTGTATCATCATTGAGGATAAGACAAATACAATCAACCATTCGGATCAATTAAAGAGATATAAAGAAAAAATTGGAAATAAACACTCAGAACTGATTATTTTACCTATCTATTTTAAAACGGGGGATCAAAGTAACTATAAAGATGTAATCGATAATGAATATCATGTCTACACGAGAAAGGATTTACTTTCTGTATTGCCTGAAAATTCTTCCAATGATATACTCAATGATTTCCGAAATTATCTACAAACAATCGAAAACAACGTACAGAGCTATCAAAATACCGCTATAGGCAAATGGGCTTCATGTAAAGGGTTTTTTATCGATTTGCAGCAAAGACTTCAAGATGGAGACTGGAATTATGTGCCAAATCCAAGGGGAGGGTTTTGGGGGTTTTGGTGGAGCTTTCAGGATGTAGAGGACTATCGTATATACCTACAGCTCGAATATGAAAAACATCATTTCGCATTAAAGGTCAAAATAACTTATCGATCTAAAAAAGAAAAAATTGATAAAAAATTATTGGCTCATTGGAAAACACGTATCTTGAACGATAAGATAAGAAAGCCAAAAAAAGTTGTGAGTGGCAAATGGTCTACTATTGGTATTGTAGAGGGAAATGATTTTATCGTAAAGGGTAGTGAAGAAATCATTGACATGGAACAAACAGTAAAAAAACTACAATCGATTGAACAGTTGCTGATAAAGATAATTCATGGTGATTGATAGAGACACATGATGTCCACATTCATCGATATACTATCAATCAACCAAAACAAAAGGAGAAAAAGAAAATGAGTAAAGTTCAATGTCCGGCATGTGGTTCAAAAGGCGGGTATCAAGTTTGGTATTGTCCGGATTGTGGCGATACACGATGTACAAAAGCAGGCTGCAAAGGTACGATGAACAAGGGGCTTGCAGCGCCGGGGAACTACCATCAGGTCGGTTGCAGAGTCTGCAAAAGTAAAAATGTTAGAAAGATCGGCTAAATGACACTTTCAAAATCCCAATATATTCGAGGACTACAGTGCCACAAGTCGTTGTGGCTGCTCAAGAATCGACCTGAATTACGTGAGGAA